>JADFZT010000024.1 GCA_015232395.1 Magnetococcales bacterium
ACGGCGATTTCTCCCAATTCACTATGCGAACCAATATCCTGCACCAGCCACACACGCCCAACTGCCGGATTTAGGTTAATGGCAGCCTGCCTGAACCTGACTGAACCAGGCATCCTTGATCATTTACAAGGGTTTCCTGATTTATTGGGGATGAAGCTGCCAGGGGCTGCAAGGGAGAGATGGTCAGCAGCCCCTCAGGCCAAAAGGGCGGGGAGCTATCAAAAAACCTGAAATCATCCTGAACATCGAAGCCCCCCCTCCCGAAATCGATCTTCAGGAGAGGGGGGCAAACTGGAATCAGGATCCGGGTATCATGCCGCTTGGTGGGCCGGGGGTGATGCCTTGGAAGAACTGCTTGAAGAGTGAACCCTCCTGCACCTCCCGGCGCAGAGCGCGTAGCTGGGATTTGGAGATCAGCTCTCCCCCCTGCATCATGCCTATGGCCCACTTATAGAACATGCCGTTGGGAAAGTTGTGTCCCAGCACCACCGCATAGTTGCGGGCTTCTTCCTTAAGCCCCAGCTTGAAGGAGCCCAACGCCAGGCTGAAGAGCGCCTCCTCCACAAAGGGGGTGCCGTTATATTCGTCATCATCCACCACCCCGGAAAAACGCTTGATGGCGGCGATATATTCCGACCGGTCCAAATAATACCGCCCCACCACCATCTCCTGCTCCGCCAGACGAAAGCGGCAGAGCACCAACATCCGATTGGCTTCCCAGGCATAGTCGCTGTCCGGAAAACGGGTGATCAGCTCCTTGAAGGCGACAATCGCCTCCCGGGTGCGGCCTTGATCCCGATGGGCGGTGGAAATTTGCTGATAAAAGGCCAGCCCACGCATATAATAGGCATAGGTGACGTGGCGATTGCGGGGATGCAGGCGAATATATCGCCGGGTCGCAGCCAGGGCCTCTTCATACTCCCCCAGCTGATAGTTGGCATAGATGAGATTGAGCTGGGCGCGGGTGGCCCAGGGGGAAAAGGGATGTTTGCGATCCAACTCCTCAAAGCGCGCCACAGCGGTTTTGTATTTATCCGCTTTGATCGCCTCCACCCCCTGCTGATAGAGCACTTCCGGTGGATCGGTGGACTCCTCCCGATTTTCCTGGGTGCCGCTGCATCCGGTAAAAACCAGCAGAAGGCCGATCACCAAAAAGTGCTGGATCACCTTCAGCCCTGACCAATCAGACGGATTCACCGATGGGGTGCGCCGGGCGGCCGAATCAAGAATCATGGGCTAAAAACCTCTTTATAAAGGGATTTTCCTGCTCTTGGGCCACGGCCACATTCCGGGCTTTGGGGGGATACCCCGAGTCCATTGCCGAGCTTTCAGGGAAACTTACACAATTTTAGCGCCGGTGGCCAATGCGTTGAAGGTTTTTTTAGCCGCCAGGGTGGCGCTCGCCACACTCCCCTCCAGGGTGGCGGGCAATCCCGTATCGGTCCAATCTCCAGCGATCCATAGATTTTTCCAGGGGGTAACAATCCCTGGTCGCAGTGGGGTGGTGCCGGGTCTGGCGGCAAAGGTGGCCCGATGCTCTTTGATCACCCGAAGTTTTTGGGCTGGAACCCCTGCCAGTTCCGGCAACACCTGGGCGATCTCCCCCTGAACCATCCGGGAGAGCCTGGCCGATGACCAGCGGGCCTCCTCATAAGCGCCACTCATGACAACGCTCACCCCCTGGCTCATCGATGCCCCGTCCACACCACTTCCCGAAAAGAGCCATTGGCTCTGCATGAAGGGTAGCCCCACCAGAGGAGCAGGCAAGGAAACGGGCTCGGGATAGCGCAGGTGGAGGGAGACGATGGGGGCGGTTTGCAACCCCTGCCAACCGGAGTGGGCAGCCCATTGGGGAAGCAAGCGACTGAGGGCATGAGGGGGGAGCGTGCTGATGATGGGTACACTTCCCCGGGTGGCAATCACCCCCCGTTGGGTCAAAACCTGATCGATCCCCTGCCCCTCACTGACCACCCCTTTGACCCGGCAGCGGTTGATCACATGCCCCCCTCGTTGGGAAATAAAGCGAACAGCCGGATCAATCAATATCTCCGACAGGGGGGCGGTAGGGATCAGGGTTTGGGCATGGTGGCGGCTGCCGTAAAAAAGATCTTTCAAAACCCGGGCAAAAAGAGCGGCATTGGCTGTTTCGGGGGGCTCGTTGAGGGTGGCCAGGCAGAGAGGATACCAGAGCCAGTGGTTGAGGGTTTCGCTGGTTTGGCCGTGGCGACTGAGCCACTGGCTGACGGAAATCGCCTCCCAGCGGTTTGGATCACCCCACAAAGCTGGCCCGATTCTGAGTGCAGCCAAGAGATCCCTCTTGGGCAAGGGGCCAAAGCGGGTGAGACCGGCAAACAGATGAATCGGAGCGGGCAGGTTGGGGCAGCTCAGTTGATGAAATCCCTGCTCCCGGGTCCAATAGCTCACCGACACCCCCTCTGAGCGGTGCAGCTTTGCGCGGGTGCCGAGCTTATCCAGATAGGCCAGGGTGTGGTGATAGGCCCCGACAAGCAGATGGGGGCCGTTATCCAGGGTTTCGCCAAAGGTGGGATCATAAAAAGAGCGTGCCCGCCCCCCGGATGTTGGGGCCGCCTCCAGGATTAATGGCTTCCTCCCCGCCTCCACCAGAGCCACCCCAGCCGCCAGCCCTGCGACCCCCGCGCCCAAAATCAGAACATCGAACGCGGGAAAATGTTGGCTGGAACGGGCCTTCTCAGCTGGAAGAATTCTTTCAGCCGAGGGGGGCATGGAGACGTTTTTTTTCGCTACGCCAGATGCGCCAGGCGATCCACAGCCGGGCTGGAATCGTCAACGTGACCGGGGTGGTGAAGGGGTTGAAACCGCTCTTTTCCAGTTTGGTAAGGTAGGTCCGGTAGATACCGCTCATCACCAGCGCCGGGAGAAGATGGTTGCGTTTGGAAAAGAGGGGGATCATTCGTTCGGCCTGTTCATAATGGCTTGCGGCCACCTGCCCTACAGAGGCCATGGCTGAGCCCAGCGCCGGACTCCAGGCGCGGTTGAGGATTTGCTCGTCGCTCACCCCGTGTTGGGCCAAAATTTCCCGGGGCAGATAGATCCGCCCAAGCTCGGCATCCTCGGCAACATCCCGCAGGATATTGGTGAGCTGAAAGGCGGTCCCCAAATGATAGGCCAGTCGGTCTTGCTGTTCCGGAGAAGGGGATTGGCTCTGCTCTTCCCAGGTAAAGATCCGCATGGCCACCACCCCCACGGCCACGGCGACTTTTTGACAGTAGGCGATGAGTTCATCCAGGCTCTCATAGCGCGTTTTTTCCAGATCCATCGCCATGCCCTCAAGAATAATGAAAAAGGGCTCCCGGGGGAGGCGAAAGAGGCTGCTGATTCGGGCCACTTCCTGGGTGACCGGATGGTGGGACTCCCCGTCAAAAGCAGAGGTTAATTCCTTCTGCCACCAGGAGAGGCGCTCCCGGGCGTGGGTTTCGTCGTGGCCGCTATCCACCACATCGTCCACCTCCCGACAGTAGGCGTAGAGGGCATACATGGCCTGGCGCCGGGCCTTGGGCAAAAACAGCATGGGATAAAAAAAAGAGGTGTTGGCCTGTCGGGTTCGGTCCAAACAATAGCGTGGCGGGGGGATACCCGAAGGGATGGGAAGCGGTGAGGCTGTCATGACCAGGTCCGGGTCAAGGCGTGTCGAAAACAGCCCAGCCGATCCCAGTTGGAGAGGCTGGGGCGGGAACGCAGGGTGTTGCCCCCCAACTCTTCGATCTGCTCCAACAGGGCCATGCCCGATTCCCAGATCACCCCCAGCTCCAGATTGAGAGGCCACTTCACCGCCGTAAGAAGGGGCTCACCCTCCTCAAACAGCGCCCGGGTTTCCGCCACCAGATGGAGCATCAACCCCCCCAGCATCGGTGAAAAACGTCGGGATTTGATCATCTCCGCCGTCACTTCATAGCGATCCATCTCCTCCTTGGGGAGATAGAGGGGGCGACCGCTCCAGGCATCCTGCCCCAAATCCTGCCAATGGTTGGCCAGTTGCAGGGCGGTGCAGATAGCATCGGACCAAAGCTGTCGCTCCACGGATTGGCTGTGGGGCAGGTAGGGTTCCACATCCGCCAGATGGAGCATCATCCGCCCCACGGGGTTGGCGGAATAACGGCAATAGTCCAAAAGCTCCCGGGTGGTGTCGTAGGTTTTGATGGTGACATCCATGCGGAAGGCGGTCAAAAGATCGAAGAGCGGTGTGGGGGGGAGTCCGGTGGCTTCGAAGGTGTAGGTCAAGGCGTTGAAAATAGGGTGGTTTGGCTCCCCCGAGGCGGCTTTTTGCAGACGCCGGGACCAGTCGTCCAAAAGCTGCAATCGCACCTGATCGCTACGTCCGGGAAGGTCGGCAAAATCATCAGCGGTTCGGGCAAAGGCATAGATGGCGTAGAGATGGGGTCGAATGCGACTGGGAGCCAGCAGGGAGCCCACCGGAAAATTTTCCGAATGGTTGTGAACGATCGTTCGGCAATAGTTGAAGTCCTGCTTCAGCTTGCCTGGAATGTGATTGAAAATAGACATAACGGCTTTAAGTATAGCGCGCTTTTCCACCGTAAAGAACAGTCCTCGCCCCCATTGGGGATAATTCCTGATTAAAACATGCAGTGACAAGGAGATTCAAGGTTGTGGCATGAAAAGTGCATTAGCTGGTGAAGCGCAGCAAGCAGCTCTTTCAAAATCTTTCCTGATGGGGACAAATCCCGACAATAACAGGAAAAAAAGAGCCGAAAATGGCGCTGGAGCTGAGGACACCTTCCAGGTGCCAGCCAAAAAACTGTCAAAAATGTCATGGGCGTGTAAAGCAGACTGTTTTCCTGTGATGAAGGGGCCGAAAGCGGTTTTTTTTGGTTTGCTCAAGCAGGCTATCGGTTTTTTGGCTTGAATTTGTATTGCATTGATAAGCATCATGTTTTAACCAAGCAAGCAGGCACATTCCAGGGGCACCGGCCACCTCCTCCAGGGGGATTCGGGATCTTTTTTCCGATTTCAGTTCGGTTGCTCTTGTCGTGAAAAGGCAATTGTCGTACTTTTGCGTTAGATTTTTGACACATCGGGATCTACCAGGGTGTCTGTTTTGACGTTGGCAACCACCAACCAAAAAGAATGAGTATCCGGGAAAATGCGTGAAATAATTGGCGAATCAGCATGCATGAAACAGCTTTTCAAGCTGGTCGAAAGGGTGGCCGCCGCCAACTCCACGGTGCTCGTCCTGGGTGAAAGCGGAACCGGCAAGGAGCTCATTGCCCGGGCCATTCACACCAATTCACCCCGTCATGACAACGCGTTGATCCCCGTCAACTGCGGGGCCATCCCTGAAGACCTGCTGGAATCAGAACTCTTCGGCCATGTGCGGGGAGCCTTTACCGGGGCTGCCAACACCCGAATGGGCCGCTTTGAGCTGGCCAACGGCGGCATTTTGTTCCTCGACGAAATTGGCGACATGAGCGCCAAACTCCAGGTCAAAATGCTGCGGGTGCTCCAGGAAAAAGTCGTGGAGCCGGTGGGCAGCACCAAATCGGTCAAGGTGGATGTACGGGTGATCGCCGCCACCCATAAAAATCTGGAAAAAGAGGTCTTGGAGGAGCGTTTTCGGGAAGATCTTTTTTATCGCCTGAACGTCGTTCCCCTCCATGTGCCGCCACTGCGGGAGAGGGGCAACGATATCCTTCTTCTGGTGGATCATTTTCTGGGAAAATATGCCAAAATCCAAGGACGCTCCCCAGTAAAGGTGGGTTCGGAGATCCAAAACATTTTCATCAACTATCGCTGGCCGGGTAACGTCCGGGAGCTGGAAAACCTGATGGAGCGTCTGACCATCCTGGCCGATGACGAGGTGCTTCCGGATGATCTTCCCGTCAAAATGCTGGATGGGGCGACCAACATCCAATCCAAAAATGCCGCCATCCCTGCCACCGATTTTTTGGTCAAACGCCCCTCTGGAGAGTCCATCGATTTTAATCGCGAAGTGGCCTCCTTCGAAAATCAGCTGATCCTTTCAGCCCTCAACTCCACCGGCTGGAACAAAAACAAAGCCGCTCGCCTGCTCAATCTGAATCGCACCACGCTGGTGGAAAAAATCAAGAAAAAAGGTCTGGAACCCATGGAACGGGTGGAGGGGTAACGTGTTTTGTCGCCTAGGCAAGCCTCTGATCGGTTTAGTCATCGCCCTGATCATCCTGATCATCCCGGGTCAGGCTCAGGCGTTTTTTTCCTCCCTCCAGTATGAAACCGAAAATCAGGGCAAACGGGAAATTTTTACTTTCAATGTGCCCTCCGGCGCGGTGAAACCCGAAGTTTTCCTGCTGGACCCCACCACCCTTCAAGTGGATATCCGGGGCATTCTCTCTCTGCCTCTGGGGGATTTCGATCCCGAACAGAGCCGCTGGGTGGATCGAATCCTCATAGAGGAGATGTCCGGGGAGCATATGGGCGTCCATATGAGCATCCACCTGAAGGAGCCCTTCCTCGATTTTCGGGGCAGTCTGGGCCAGGCGGCGGCAGATAAAGGAGCCCCGTTCCGTCTTGAAATAGAACCCGCCCCCAAACCCCAAGCGGCAGGCCCGGCCCGGTTGATGGAAGGACTGGTGCTGCCTGGCCGACACGGAACACTGCTGATCATCTCCCACACCGGCAGCGGTTTTGTCGAAGAATCCATGGATGCCGGCCCCAAGGTGGTCCGTCTCAGCTGGCAGGGCACCAGCCTGGATAGTCGCTGGCGGGATGTGATTCCAGCTGGATTGGTGGAGGGCATTTCGGTCTATGAATTTTCCCCCGGCCAGGTGGAGATGGAAGTAAAAATGCATCCATCCACCGAAGCGGTGCGGTTTTTCCGCAGCTCCGAGGCAGGCACCTTCATCATGGAGCTTTCAGAAGTGGCTGCCCGGGATCAATATGCCCCCACCCGCAGCGCCGAAGCCCGGGAGATCATCCGCCTGCGTAAATCCGCTGCCGAAAAGGGCCATCCCCGCCCTCTGAATCGCCTCACACCGATTTTCATCAACGGCTCCGAACCCCTGGAAAAAAATGGCCAGGAGGTGGATGAGTCCTATTATATGGACAACGCTCGCCAAGCCGTGCGAGATCACCGCTACCCCAAGGCCAAAGCCTATCTGGACATGCTGCTGAAGCTTTTCCCCGATACGGTCAACCGGGAGATTGTCGATTTTTACCAGCTCGATATTTCGGCATTAATGGATTGGAAACCGGGTTGGCGGCTGGCGGAGCTGGAGACCACTCTGGCCCGCTATCCCAACCATTTCAACTATCCCCGCTATCGCCTGATGCAACTGGGACTTTATAACGATTCCAGCCTCTTTGAAAACGCAGCTGGGCTGATGTGTGATGCCAACCTGCCCCGAAACGAACCGGCTGTCTGGCTGGAGCGGGGTCGAACTGCCATGGGGCTCACACGCATGACCCATACCGGGCGCGCTCAGTTGGATAAAGCTCCCTGTCTGTCACCTTTCCTGCCAGCCCCTTCGGATACCTGGATTAACTATCAGGATGCGGTGGTGGATGCAGCGCGCAGCTATCTGCAAAAGGCCCAGGAGTTGGACTCCCTCAACGGCCCCGTCGGTGCTCAAGCGCGGTTTTTATTGGCTCGCCTGCAAAAAGAGCGGGGGGATCCCAAAGGGGCCATCGCCATTCTGGAAGAGACCTCCAGCCAGCACATGTCGCGGATTTCCGAGCGGCCTGATCAACTGATGGAGATCGCCGATCTCTATTACGACCAGGAGCGCTACAATGAAGCCCTGGAATATTATGCCCGCTTCCTCAACTATTATCCCCATCTTGAGAGCCTGGCCCCCCGGGCCATCCTCCGGGTAGCCAACGCGCGCACCCATCAGGGGGAGGTAGAGGCGGCCCTGCTGCTCTACGATAAGCTGGAAATCGAATATCCCGACTCTGAAAGCGCTAGTTGGGGACGAATCCGTCGCTTGCAGATGGAGCCCCAGCTCAAGGCATTTTGTGAAACCAAAGGGCCTTACTACCGAAAAGTGGGTCAGACCGAGTTTATTGACAAATTTTGCAAAAACACCCGTGGTGTGGAAGAGCTTCTGGCGGCACTCGAAAAGATCATTGCCAAAACCAGCATCCCCTCCGCTCTGGCCGAGGCCTACCTGACCAAGGGGGCGCTTCTGGGGGAGGCGGACCGACATCTGGAGGCGATCAACGCCCTCAATCAGCTTTTGACCCTGACCTCCCGGCAAGAACCGGTCGCCCGCACCGGCAAGCTCAAACAAAAATATCTGGTCGCCGGTATGGCTGACGCCCTTCAAAACAACCGACCCGAGGCAGCGATACACCTGGCCGAAGCCCATGGGGAGGATTGGCGCAATCATCCCGACTATGTAGAGGCCAAAACCCAACTGGCCGAAGGACTGCAGCGCCTGGGGCTCTATGAGCACTCCCTCCCCCTGCTGAAAGGCTCGAACCAACCGGGAGCGCGAGAACTCACCCGCTTCGGCGAGGCCGCCCAAAAGGGCATTCACCTGGGGATATCCCGGGATGCCGACGGACGGGTACACGCCACCCCGGAGAGCGCCCGGGTACGGCTGGATGAAGGGCGCCGCCTGGTTCAGCAAAAAGATTGGGAAGGCATTTTGATTTTGCTGGAAGATCTGCCGGATGAACTGCTCAATGACGCTGGCAAGGCCGAACGCCTGCGCCTCCTCGCCCGGGCCCAGGCGGAACGGGGACGTTTTCCCCAGGCAGTACAATCCTTTGAGGAGCTGCTCTATCAGCGACCGATGGGTGAAGGGATGGATCATTTCGAGTATGCTGACGTCCTGCAAATGTGGAAAGGGGATGCCAAGGCGTTGCCGATCTACCGGAAAGTGGCAACAGAAGCGGAGAATAAGGAACTTCAGGCATTGGCGCGGGTGCGAATCGGAGATATCCTGCAAAGATCAGGGGATCTGAAAGAAGCCCGGGATCAATACCGCCAGGTGGCCGAATCGGAGCCCGAAAAACTATTGGGGCAGGTCTCCGGTGAAAATGCCGCGCAACTTGACATGAACATGGGAATGGCCAACTAACGCGTCATGAAAGAGCGTAAGGAAATTCTTCTAATCGGCAGCAACAACCCCGCCTTGTCGGACCTCTCCCGACAAATTTTCAAGGCAGGGGCTGAGGCTGTCATGGTCGCGGACATGGCTCAGGCCAAGGCACGCCTTTCCAGCCAAATGGCCTCCCTGGTGGTGCTGTTGATCGACGGCATCCCTGATCCCCTGGACCCCATCCGGGAGTTCAACTTTTTATTTCAAGGATTACCCATCCTCCTGGCCACCGAAAAGGGTGCTGTGGGGGAAGCCCAGCAAACGATTGCGGCGGGTGCTGCGGATTATCTGATGCTGCCGGTGGAAGATGCCGTGGTGGTCACCCTCCTCAGGCGGCATGCCTCCAGCCCCTTTGATCCGGAGTTGGGCCGGGGTCGTCATCTCATCACCGCCGATCCTTCCATGCTGAGACTCCTCAACAAAACCCGCCGGGTGGCCCGCTCCAAGGCCAATGTCCTGGTGCAGGGGGAGAGCGGCACGGGCAAAGAATTGATCGCCCGTTTTGTCCATCAGGTTTCTGATCGTGCAGCGGGTCCGTTCATCGCCATCAACTGCGCCGCTCTTCCGGAAAATCTCCTGGAGTCAGAACTCTTTGGCCATGCCAAGGGGGCTTTTACCGGGGCCTTGGCTGATCGCAAAGGTAAATTTCAGCAGGCCAACGGCGGCACGATTTTTCTCGATGAAATTTCCGAGATGTCCCTGAACCTCCAATCCAAGCTCCTGCGGGTACTTCAAGAAAAAGAGGTCGATCCGGTAGGAGGACGGGGAGCGATCTCCCTGGATGTCCGCGTGGTCGCCTCCACCAACCGCGAACTGAAGGATTGGGTCGCTGAGGGTCACTTCAGGGAAGATCTTTTTTATCGTCTGAACGTCTTTCCGGTCATGCTGCCCCCCTTGCGGCAGCGCACCAAGGATGTAGTGCTGCTGGCCAACCATTTTCGCAAGCGTTTTATCCAGGATCTGGATCGCAACGATATCACCTTTGCTCCGGACACCATCGCCATTCTCAACAGCTATACCTGGCCCGGCAACGTCCGGGAGCTGGAAAATGCCATCCATCGAGCACTGCTCATGGCAGAAGGGGATCAGATTGGCGCTGACGATCTGATGCTGGAATATGACGGTGGAGAAGCGGTGAGCGCTGGTGGCGGCATGGGAGAAACAGCACCAGCCGCTGAAACGGAGGAGGACCGGATTCACCTCCCCGTGGGCACCACCGTCCGGGAGATGGAAGAAATTTTAATCCGCCGCACGCTGGATGAGGTCAACGGCAACCGCACCCGAGCTGCCGAACTTTTGGGGATCTCCATCCGTACGCTACGCAATAAATTGAACGAATATGCCGGACGCTAACCTCGTCACCTCCCGGGTTCATGCTCCCAGCCTGAGGTTTTTGGCTGCCCTGCTACTCACCACGACACTTTTGATCAGCGGCTGCACCCAACCCGAAACAGAGGTGGATCCGATGGTTTTTGCCGGAGATGGCACCATCGACACCCTCAACCGCTATCTGCGTCCGAGCCATTATTGGTATGGCAAGGTGGCCCAGATGTCGGAACGGGTCAACGCCGACCGGGAGGCTTTCAAAGCCAAAAATGCCGTCTACCTGACCCTGCTTCGGGAGCGCCGGGAGCAAGTACGGGTGGCGGTGGAAAAAGCCCGCAACGAGGGGGGAGATGCTCGAAAAGCCCGCAAAGAGGTGATCACCTTCTATCGGGATCAGCTGGAAAAATTGCGCGCAGCCAGCCGCAAGGAGTCCAAAGCCCTGCGCAAGAGCAAGGTGTGGCTGAATCAGGCCATGCGTTCCCTGGAGGAAGTGCTGTAGTTCAACACCCACAATAACGCCCCCCGATTGGGTCGTTCCCACCAAATCAGCCCACCCTGTCTACCGATACCTTGGCATTTTTTTATAGCCATTCCAATTCAAAAAGGCACCTACGCTTTGCCCTGACATGCCATTTCCGGGGGGAATACGCGTAGGATGTGGTGAGCCGCGCGAACCGCATCAATCAAGACGGATATGCCATCTTTACAAAAAAAATCAAGACCTTGGGGCTGCGCCCCAAACCCCCTGGAGTTGGTAAGGCAAAGTCAAAAGATAAGATCAAAAGACAAACCGTGGGCTCTGCCCACACCCGGAAGGGAGATAATCCCCCTTCACCCCTAATCGTAAAATCAAAGGCAAGGTCAACCGGGGACAAATCCGGAAAGCCCTCCATCACTTTTTGGACAAGGCATCCACAATGCGCATCAGGTAGCGACCATAATCGCTCTCATGGATGGGCTTGGCCAACGCAGCCAAATCTTCCAGTGTGATATAGCCCTTGTTGAAGGCGATCTCTTCAGGACAGGCAATTTTAAAGAGCTGGCGTTTTTCCACTGAACGGATAAATTCCGAAGCTTCGATCAACGATTCCGGGGTACCCGCATCCATCCAAGCCCACCCCCGCCCCAAAATTTCCACATACAGCTCTCCCCGATCCAGGTAGCGACGGTTGAGATCGGTGATTTCCAACTCTCCCCGGGTAGAAGGCTTCACCTCTTCAACAAAATCCACCACCCGATGATCATAAAAATAGATCCCCGGCACCGCCAGATTGGAGCGGGGAGCGGTGGGTTTTTCCGCCAGGGAGCAGGCCACCCCTTTTTCATCCACCTCCACCACCCCATAGCGCTCGGGACGCTCCACCACATAGCCCAATATCGCAGCGCCCGACCGGCTTTTTTGGGTACAGCGTTGCAGCATCTCCTGCATGCCGTTGCCAAAGAGCAAATTATCCCCCAACACCAAGGCACACGGCCCCCCGGCGATAAACTCCCGGGCGATCAAAAAGGCCTGGGAGATGCCATCCGGAGAGGGTTGCTCGGCATAGCGCAGATCCAACCCCCACTGGCTGCCATCCCCCAATAGACGCCGATAGAGTTCCTGATGCTCCGGGGTGGTGATGAGCATGATTTCCCGAATCCCGGCCAGCATCAGGATCGACAGGGAGTAGTAGATCATGGGCTTGTCGTAGATGGGGAGCAGATGTTTGCTGATACCGATGGTCATGGGATGAAGCCGAGAGCCCCGCCCACCTGCCAATAGAATGCCTTTCATGATCCACTCATCTCCTGCGGGGAAGGACTGACGACTGCATCTACCCTCCAGATTTTATGGATGACTCTCCCTGCCCAACCCCAAACGCTGCCCACGATAGCGCCGACCAAGAATCTCCCGCCACCAGGCTTCACGCTCCAGATACCAAACCACGGTCTCTTCCAGGCCCGTCTCGAAAGCGTGTTGGGGCTGCCAGCCGAGTTCATTTTGCAATTTATCGCTGGCCACCGCATAGCGCCGGTCATGGCCCGGGCGATCCGCCACAAAGGAAATGAGATCTTCATGGGGCCGATGGGGAGAGTCAGGGCGCAGCTGATCGAGAATCCGACACACCCGGGTGACCACCTCCAAATTGGTTTTTTCCCCAAAGCCCCCCACAAGCCAGCTCTCCCCCACCCGCCCCCGTTGCAGGATGGTCAAGAGCGCCCGGGCGTGATCATCCACATGAAGCCAATCCCGCACCTGCCCGCCATCCCCATAAACCGGCAAGAGTTGGCCATCCACCGCCCGGGAGATGATGAGGGGGATCAGTTTTTCCGGAAACTGGAAGGGGCCGTAGTTGTTGGAGCAGTTGGAGATGAGAATCGGCAGCCCGTAGGTGTGATGCCAGGCCCGCACCAGGTGGTCGGCGCTGGCCTTGCTGGCGGAATAGGGGGAGCGGGGATCATATGGGCTGGTCTCACTGAAGCGCCCTTCAGCGCCCAGGGAGCCAAACACCTCATCGGTGGAAACGTGTAAAAATCGAAACCGCTTTTGCTCACTCTCCCCAAGCCCCCGCCAATAACCGAGGCAGGCTTCCAGGAGATGACCGGTACCGACGATATTGGTTTCAATGAAGGCCGGGGGGTTGTCGATGGAGCGGTCCACATGGCTCTCAGCAGCCAGATGGATCACCCCATCCGGCTGAAACCCCCGAACCACCCGGGCGACCCCTTCCCCATCCCGAATATCGGTTTTTTCAAACGCGTAGCGGCCATCCCCCACCACCCCATCAAGCCCCCCCGGAACCGCCGCATAGGTCAAAACGTCCAGGTTGAGCACCTGGTGGGGTGTGGTGGCGATCAGCTGTCGAATCAGGGCAGAGCCGATAAATCCGCTACCGCCGGTGACGAGAATCCGCAAAGGGGTCATCTGCCGGGCATCTCAGAAGCCTTTAATGTGGTGGGAATCGATACCGAATCAGGGCCAAACCGACAAAACCACGACAGCTGGTGATGCAACGCCCCGGATGGGTCACCAGCCTTGCATCTTCGAAGCCATGATGGTGGATTCCCTCCCGCCGCCGGAGAGAATGGAAGCACATCCGCCCCTCTCAAGCATCAGGCCCCATCAGGAGCTGCTGCAATATTGGCCAAAGCGCTCCACATCCGCCCCATCAAAAGTGCCGTCCTCGTTGAGATCACAGGCAAACGCCCCCTCTCCCCCTTGGCAAATATCCTTGAAAAGCAGGGCATCAAACCAATCCCAGCGACGATCACCATTCAGGTCACACTCGGCTTGGGGCAGTTCCCCATCCAGAGCGGCGGCATCCAGGGTCAGGTCGATCTCAAAAAAACCCAGATCCCCTTCGGTTTCGGCATCCGACCCCACACTTACCCGCCCAAACCAATAGCGGTTTTCGGGGGTGGGGATGGTCCACTCCAAGAGCAGATCAAAGGGCTCACCCCGCACAGGGCTCCCCACCTGGCTGCTCACAGTGAGATTTTCAGCATCACTCCCCGATACCCGGGCAATGATCAACTCACCGCTATCCGGCGTGTTCCCGCTGGTATCGGTAGCAGCCCAGTTGTGGACCACCACTTGATAAAAACCGGGATCGGGATTTTCAATCTCGCAGGCTTCCTCCGAGGTGGGAGAGGTGGAGGAGCAGACCAGGGCACGACTGGAAAAATCATAGATATAGAGATCCAGATCCGGGGCACTGCTCTCCCCGATATGCACCAGCAAACGCAGATCCCCCTCCATGACCTGCACGATGGAGAGGAAGGTTCCCGATTCCGCCGAACCATCTCCATCCTGGGGGGAATCCGGTGTGGGATCCTGATACAGCTCCAGCGCCATCAGCTCCCCTTCTGAAAGCCCCTGCACCTGGATGTTCAACGCCGCCACATCGATGCCGGTGTTGATCCCTTCGATCACATAGCGCCCCGTGGCCTGCTCGCTGCCGACAGAGACGCTATCGGGCAGGGAAGAGAAGGCGGGTTTGAGGGCGATGGGCAGATGGGCGGGGGGGACATTGATATCAGGAGAAAAAACCGCCTGGCCAAAGGCCCATTCGTCGGGGGTGGCCTGATCGGTCACGAGGCCAAAAAATTCAATCTCCCGGGTCGTTCCCGGCGCCAGGGTAAAGGTGTGGGGCTCCACCGAGACGATCACCCCCGGGGGGGAATCGATGTTAACGCTCCAGGTCACCGCCCCCTGGGACTCCCCCTTCAAGGTCCGGATCCAGCGGCATTGATCCAGGAAGCAAAAGTCCTGACCCAGGCTCGCCAGGTTCAGGGTGTGGGGCTCTCCTCCCAGGGCTGGATTGGCGGCAAAAAAAGTTTCATCGGTTTCGTCCAGCACAAAGCCGGCCCGCACTGCCTGGGAGACGTCAATCCGCCCGGCACCGATATCAAAAGGGGTCGCCGCCTGGGAATCCTCTTCCCGCAATACCCCGTTGATGGCGGTGGTCATGAGGGCTGAGTGAATCTCCAGGGGGCTCCAGTGGGGACGGAGGGCTTTCAGCAGCAGCATGGCTCCGGCGACGTGGGGGCTTGCCATGGAGGTGCCGGACTGAAAATCCCACGCGATCTCCCCCCCCTCCCCCACAGCTGCGAGAATATCGGTTCCGGGGGCTGAGAGGTCGGGTTTGATCACGCCGGGAGCCAGGGTGGCGGGGCCTCGGGAGCTGGATGTTTTGACGGAATCGAAGTCGTCGCTGCCGGCGTTGATGGTGGTGTTACCGACGGCGGTGAGCCAGGGGGTGTTGGCGGGAGAGCTGATGGTGGTGCTGTCGGAGCCATTATTGCCAGCAGAGACAGCCACGGAGATGCCTGCGGCGATGGCTCGCAAAAAGGGAATCGCCTCGCCGGAGGCATCGCTCCAGGGGTCGGCTTCATTATCCTGACCGATGGAATAGTTGATCACATCCACACCATCGAGAATCGCCTGCTCGATGGCGGCGAGAACAGCATCTTCCGGGCAGTAGGAGCTGTTGCAGACCCGATAGGAGATGATGTTGGCGTGGGGGGCGACCCCGGAGATGCGCCGCGCTTCGCCATCCGGGACTTGAGAGTCGCTCAAGTCCACTTTGTTGCCAGCGGCGATGGAGGCGGTGTGGGAGCCGTGGCCCTGCACATCCAGGGGATCATTGCCATCAATCAAATCATAGGCGCCGATTAATTTACTGTTACAGGGAAAGCCCGGTTCATAATTGGCGTCGTCCCCGTCGCACACCCCATAGTAGCGGCCTTTGGGGTTGGTGTGGGTATAACCGTCGTCACCGGTGGCGAGGAAGGCGGGGTTTTCGGGGTTGATGCCGGAGTCGATGATACCGACCACCATCCCCTCCCCCTGGCTGGAAATCCCCGCCCCCCGGCTCCAAAGATCGGTGGCACGGATCCAGGCGGGGGAAGTGTCCGTATGGAGCTTGCGCAGGGGGGCGGGCCGCACGGAAACGACTCCGGGAATCTTGGCCACCTCCCGGGCTTGGGCGGGATCCATTTTGGCGCTCAGGCCAAAAAAGATCAGGTCATAGGCAAACCGCACCTCCAGGGAGCGCCCCACCTTTTTACCGATCTCCCCCACCACCCGGTTGCGGGTGTTGTTGAGATGCTGGCGATAGGCCCGGACTTTTTGATCCGTAGGATCAATTTTCTTCCCCCGCGCCATCCGGGTTGGGGCCAATCCCGGCAAATCCCCGGCATAGCGATCCAGGGGGGTGCCCTCCAGCACGATGAGATAGTGACCGGAAAGCTTTGACCCCGGCCCACCCCGATCCCAAGCGCCCCCCTTCCCTTCCACCGACCCGGCAGAGAGGCTCACCAACAGCGAGACCATCACGATCAAAACCCGCACCATACCAACCCACCTATCTCCATCACCCCCCGAGCCTATCCAGCCTTCAGGGAGAGCCAACGTTGGTCAGCCACTTCGGGATAAAAATCAAATATTCAATCCCCACCACTTTCCATCCCCCTCACCCTAGCACAGAGGATGACCCCCCTTCATCAGAAACCTGAAAGACACCAAACAAACGGGGAGGCACAAAAGTCGTTTTGGGATTGAAATGTATATGATGGTAATATACAGGCATGATTGATTTTAAAAAGATCAGCGGCTTTGACTGGGATTGTGGCAACGAGCAAAGAAGCGTAGCAATGTAGGGTGGAGACTGCTTTTGTGCCCACCACACCCTTCAGAAAAAACAAAATCTCAAAAATTCAGCATCATACAGCATTCTCAAGCTGGTGGTGGACACATAAGACGTGCCCACCCTACGGAAAATATCCCTGTTCTTTCCCTTTCACCATGCGCTTCACAGGGAGAAGAGCCTGGCATCCAACAAGCCAGAGGAAGGATTCCTGGCGCTCCTTGATTGGGTTCCCGTCTTCCCCCGCTCGGGATCAAATCCCCCCCTTTCCCAAGCCGTTGCCCCCCAACCAGCCCCGAATCAGCAAAAACAGATTGAACCCAGCCAAGCAACACGCTAGGTTGTCCCTCATTCAAAGGGCATTTCATTGGGGTATGGGAGGGTTGTGTGGCGGATTCAGAGACCAAACATCCGGAAGAAGAGAGCACCACCCCCAGTGGGTTTTGGACTTTGGCTGCGGCGCTCACGCCAAAAAAAGAGACCCTCTCCCAAATCAATCTGGGGGCTGTGACCGATAAAGTGGCTCCCCTCAAAGAAGCCCTCTCCCAGATGGAAATGGGGGGCTTGGGGGAAAAAGTACGCGCCAAAACCGCTTCCCTCCCCCGGGCCGGGCTGTGGGCTGGTGTTGTGGTGGTGGCCGGAGTGCTGGTAGCCGGAACCTATGCCCTCTTTTCTTCCCCAGCCACTCCCCCCCCCATGGAAACCACGCTCCAAGCCAAGAACGATGACAAGGCGGGCGCATTAAAGGATAAGGCCCAAGTTGAGCAGGCACTTGATAAAGCCAAAAAGATTGAAAAGGATCCCGGCAGCCGCCAAGCTGGAAAGATAAAAAATCCCGCCGAAAAAACAGATCAGAATAAAAATGTCAGCCAAACAAAACCAGTGGCTGAAAAAATACCCGCCCCCCTCACAGCTGGAACCAAGGTCACCGTCATCACCCTGCCGCCCCCCAGCCCGGGGTATGATCTCCCCGCTGAAAAGATGACCCAGCTGGAAAAAAAGCTGGGAATGACTCGGCAGAGGCTGGAAAAATCTCTGAAACATCTCAAGAAAAGAGGCGTTCCCCAGGATAAGGTGGAAGCCCGGCTGGAAAAAATGGCCCAGCAGTTTCACCACCTGGCGACTGAAATCGACGCTCTAAATGAGGAAGATCACAACGTCACCCGACTCATCAAAAAAGCGCAGCACCTGCTGGAAAGGGGTGAAAAGCTCCAACCCGCCCTGAAAAAATCCCTGGGCTCCACCCTGGGAAAACAGGGGATCACCCAGCCCAACATCGATCAACAGCTGGAAGCCTTTGCCAGCCAACATCAAAACCTCAAAACCACCCTCGCCCGCTTCCAATCCGGTGGCAAGGGGGCCTCCCGACTCATTCAGCAAGCCCGTGCTCTGCTCAAAGAAAACCAGTTCCGCAAAGCCAAAAAGCTGATCCCCGAAGCCCGGCAAACCCAGATCGAAAAAACCATCGCGTTTCATGAAGAGACCGAACACTACAGCCTCCAGGCCGCCGCCCTCGCCGCCGCCAACGGCCAGCTGCAAATCGCCCTGTTCGACACGCTCAAAGCCATTGAATCCTTTCAGGAAGCCATCGACCTCACCCCCAACACCGCCATCAAGGAGATGGTTACCTATCAAGATTTGATGGGAGCGGCCCTGATGCGGTCCGGGCGCTTTGATCTCGCGGAAGCTCACTTTGAAACAGCCGCGCTGATGGACAAAATCGCCCACCCCCCCAAGCCCCTGACCTCCTCCTTCAGCCTGGATAAGCTCGCCCTCTCCCAAACAGATCGCCCCCACCATCAGGAAGCCGAGCTGTTTTTGGAGCTCTCCCTGAAAATCAAAAAGCTGGCCACGGGGGAAAACAGCCTGTTCGTCATGGAGGCTCTGGGCAACCTGGCAGGATTTTTCAACCGAAAAGGCCAGCCCGAAAAAGCCGAGCAGCTCTATCAGCAGGCTCTCACCACCCTGGAAGCCAACTATCCCGACCTGCCCGTCACCCGCAAAATCCGCAACGACTATTCCATTTTTCTATTGGAAGCGGGACGAAAAAAAGAGGCCACAATGGTGTTTGATCGGGAATAGGCTCGCTCAAACAAAAACCCCTCTGGCCAGGGCTCGAACCACCCTCACCAAAGGGGTATAACTGCCGTAAAGGATGGCTGACAACCTTCCCCAAAGCCTCCGACTCCAACCAAAAATCCTCGGGGAACCCATAGGATGCGGTGAGCAACGCGAACCGCATCAATCAAAACTCTCTGGTTCAAACACCTGTGAAAGCTCCCGAACGATGCGGTTCGCGCGGCTCACCGCATCCTACATAAGCGACCCACCCAAGCCTTCCAACCAAGGGCTATCTCAGGGTAGCCCGCCCCCCTGCCCAGGAGTCATTTTCCATCCGCTTGATCGCCAGCGTCAGGTGCTCGGCAAAGCTGGGGAAGCGTTCACACAGATCCCGCAGGTGGTCCCCATCCATCACCAGCAAGTCCCCCTCTTCCATCACCTGAGCCGTCAGGGTGTGGCGGCCATGTCTGGAGACAGTACACACCTCCCCCACACAGCGCCCCTCACTGAACTCCCGGCGATCCTGCCACTCCTCGGAATCATCCCCGTCGGCCAAGTCGCAATAGCCGTAAGCGCCGAAATCCATCCACTCATGCTTGTGCATCTTGTGGCCCACCGCCACCCGCCCCTTGCGGATGATGAAAATGGCATCGTCGTGCTCTCCCTCGTGGAAAAGCACCTGCCCCTCCTTCACATGCATCAGATGGACAAAATCGTTCAGCCTCTGGCACTCCTCCGGGGTCAATTCTGCAAGGTAGGGATTTTTTTCCAACCACTCCCTGCGACGCTCAACCAACGCTTCTGGTCCACTCAGTGGTTCCGCCCTTTTTTCCACTCTCATGATCCGCTCTCCTCCGTCAGCAAAACCAGCCACACACCCACGCAAGGGGTCCTGCTACCCCTCACTCCTCGCGGCTGGGATCCAAATAATATGAGAGGGCCTGTCAGGCCTTTTTTTGATAGATGGGGAAACCCAAATACTTGGACAACGACACCCTGAACAAGTTCCAAAAAATTGAATGGGCATATGAATTGTTTTTTGGGGAAGGCTTGCTGAAAAAACATCCTCATGAGGAGGGTGAATCAGGGGGAAGAAGATAGCATAAGGGAATTGTAGCAAGCTTGCCGGTCAAAGATGACGACTACTAAACGCTTGAGCTACCAGAGCTGTTTAAACGAATGATAATGGCATGATGCTGGACGGCATGACATCAACCTATTCATAGATGCGCAGCCTATGCTCTTCCAAAATCCAAAGCTTTTTTTCTGGAGGATCAGATTCGATAAAGGGCACAATCCGACGGACGGCCTTCAAGACATGGGGCTTATCCTGCTGCTGTAACCGAAGCACGATAATCCCGGCACCTTTGGCAGGGGGATAGATCTTGATATTGGCAAAATCCACATCCAGGGTGACCAGAATACGGGATTCCAGGGCACAAACCGCAAAAATATCTGGATCCCCGGCACCGGCAAGCCCCTGATCCTGAACATCGACCGCATCATGGCCGACGTCCCGAAGCAGGGGGGCAATCTCCCGAGGCAGATTTTCGTCGATTTTGAATTTCATGCCACTCGGCTGTTTTCCAAACCGATCACCCGCTCCCGGGCCAGTTGGGCCGCATAGAAAATGGCTGCCCGGATGGCTTCCGGTTTGAGGGTGGGATAGCTCTCCAAAATCTCCTCAACTGAGAGCCCGGCTGCCAGATTATCCAGCACGACCGATACCGGAATGCGGGTACCCCGGATACAGGTTTGGCCGTGACAAATGTTGGGATCGTTGGAAATATATTGACGCCAGTCCATGGAACCCCCCCTATCGATTCAACAGCAACACGTCTGCCCTTCCGAGACACTCTCCCTCTTAAGGATAGACCGGAAAACGGCTGCACATCTCCCCAACCCGCTCTCTCACACCAGCCTCTACCTCCGGATCCCCCTCTGGATTTTTATCCAGAGCGTTCAACACCTGCACAATCATCTCACCGATAGCGGTAAATTCAGCCACACCAAACCCACGACTGGTGGCGGCGGGGGTGCCCAGGCGAATGCCTGAGGTGATGAAAGGGCTTCTTGGATCATTGGGGATCGCATTTTTGTTGCAGGTCAGGCCCGAGCGCTCCAGAGCCTTTTCCGCTTCCTTGCCGGTGATGTTCAAGCTCGTCAGATCCACCAGCATCAGGTGATTGTCGGTGCCTCCGGAAACAATCCGCAACCCTCCGGCCACCAAGGTTTCGGCCAGGGCGTGGGCGTTGGCACGAACGGCTTGGCAATAGCGGGTAAATTCAGGCGAGAGCGCCTCTTTGAAGGCTACCGCCTTGGCGGCGATCACATGCATCAAAGGCCCCCCCTGGGTACCGGGAAAAATCTTCGAGTTGATCTTTTTCGCCAGATCCTCCCGGTTGGTAAGGATCATCCCCCCCCGGGGGCCTCTCAAGGTTTTGTGGGTGGTGGTGGTGACGATATCCGCATGGGGAAAGGGGTTTGGATGCTCACCGGTCGCAACCAATCCCGCAAAGTGGGCCATATCCACCACCATCGCCGCCCCCACCTCGTCACAGATTTCCCGAAACTTGGGAAAATCGATGATCCGGCTATAGGCGGAAGCGCCCGCCACGATAATTTTGGGCTTGTGCTCCCGGGCCAACGCCGCCACCTGGTCGTAATCGATCCGCTCGGTGGTGGATTCCAATCCATACTGGACTGCCTTGAAGACCTGCCCGGAAAAGCTCACCTTGGAGCCGTGGGTCAGATGTCCCCCATCAGCCAGAGACATCCCCAGGATGGTATCCCCCGGAGCCGCCACAGCCAGATAAGCCGCCATATTCGCCTGGGAGCCCGAATGGGGCTGAACATTGGCGAATTCACAGCCGAAGAGTTCCTTGGCTCGCGCAATCGCCAAATCTTCCGCCTGATCCACATATTCACAGCCGCCATAATAGCGCTTGTGGGGATAGCCTTCGGCATATTTGTTGGTCATGATGGAGCCCTGGGCCTCCAGCACGGCCGGGCTGACAATATTTTCCGAGGCGATCAATTCGATCTGATCCCGCTGCCGCCCCAGTTCAGCCTGGATGGCGTTGTAGATTTCCGGATCTTGGCTTTGCAAAAGGGTGCTCATTCAGGTCTACTCCGCAGGTTCCAGTTTATCGATACGCCGTTGGTGACGGCCCCCGTCAAAGGGTTCGGCCAGCCACACCTTGAGAATTTCTTCCGCTACCGCCGGTCCCGTCACCCGCCCCCCCAACACCAAAACATTGGCGTCGTTGTGCCGTCGGGACATGCGGGCGGTATAGTCGTCATGACAGAGAGCAGCACGGATGCCGGAAAAACGGTTGGCCGCCATGGACATGCCCAGGCCAGTGCCACAGAGCAAAAGCCCCCGCTCCCCTTCCCCATTCAAAAGGGCCTGGCAGAGCTTTTTGGCATAGTCACCATAATCCACCGACTGGGCACCATCCACCCCCAGGTCCACCACCTCGACCCCCTGGCCACGCATCTGCTCCACCAAGGCTGCCTTCAGCTCCCAGGCGCCGTGATCACACGCTACAAGTATTCGCATTTTGGTTGATTTTCCTTGAAAATTCAAATAATCCGGTATTCATGAAGAGGGAAAAGCGCACCAAGCTCAGGTCATGAGCCGCCTTCACGATTTGCTGTTCAGATCCGCCTCACAGGCTTCTGGAGCCTGGGGTTGGGCCTCTTCCTTCTGTTTTTTATCCCGGCGAAAGCGAAAACGCCTACGGGCCTTGCGCATCTTTTCCGAACGCCGATCCCGGGTGGCCTCGATAAACCAATGGGCGATGTAATAGCTGAACACTCCGGCCAGAGGGGCCAGAATGGTGCTACCCAGGGTGATAGGCCAAAAAAGTTCGGAAAGGTTTTCGATGATGGCCGGGTCAAAATGGTCAGAACCGCTCTCCATCCCCATCATCCCTGCGCCCATTTTATAATCAGCCCAGAAAAAAATCGGAAAAGTCAGCGGATTTCCCACTACCGTACCGATCCAGGAAGCCACCTTCGATCCCCCAAAGATCAGGCACAGTGCCGTCGATAACAGCAGGTGAAATCCCAAAAACGGGGTAAAAGAGACCATCACCCCAAATGAGACCCCCAAGGCGATGTCGTGGGAATCGGCAGGTAAACGGTGCAGTCGAATCAGCTGGTAACGAAAAAAATCCTTGGGTTCGCGCTTTTTTTTCGGTTCGGTCAAGGCTCACAACCCCGTCCAAAACAGCTATTTGGTGATCAATTCTGCTCCCCCATGGACAAACATCCCATCAAAGGGGTTCAGAGGTATCCCAACGGTGGCACTGGGGACATTTCCAGTAAATGTCCTTGGACTTGAAACCACACTGGGAGCACTGAAAATTTTTGTGCTGACTCGTCAGGTGGTCCAAACACCCCTCGGCCACATAAAAAACATCCCGCCAATTCCCTTGCTTGGCCTCCAGGGCAATCAAACGCCGGGCTACTTCCGCCATGCCGGGATATTTGATCTGACCTTTGCGCAGCACCTCGGCGGCTTCCTCCAAGCGTCCCGCTTCCGACAACATTTGGCTCCAGCGAATGATCAACCGGGCCGAAGCGGAAGGGGCGTCCACCGCCTCGCTCATACACTTTTCGAATCCCTCGGCATCGCCCAGCAGATCGTAAGCCCGTTTGAGCGGATCCACCAGCAGAAAAAAGTGGCTGGGACGGGTCTTTTTGAGAGTGGAGAAACTTTTGATCGCTTGGCGAACGTTACCCACCTCCAACTGCCACTCCCCCAACAACCGACACGCCTCAACACAGCCGGGAAAAACCTTGAGAGCGGCCTGAAACTGGGAAATGGCCCGGTCTGCTTCCGACTCCCGCAACGCCTCCTGCCCCATTTTCAGGCGAATGTGCGCCTCCCGCCGGGGATCGCTCTGACCGGTCACCTTGTGGAGCTTGTGGAGAATTTCCAGGGCGGCGGCCCAGCGCCCCTCACTTTCGTGGAGGGCCTGCAATCCTGCCAAGGCCTTTTGGTGGTTGGGGGCCACCTCCAACACCTGCCGGTAGGCCTCCACCGCCCGGTCCACAAACCCGCCCTGACGAAAATCTTCCGCCAGCCCAAACATGGCCCCGCTACGGATATCCACAGGCAGATTGGGCCTGGCAATGATGTTTTGGTGGATACGAATGGCCCGCCCCACCTCTCCACGGGCGCGAAAAAGACTGCCCAGGGAGAGATAGATCTCTACCGTTTCGGAATTGATGCGCACCACCTTGATAAACTCTTCGATGGCTTTGTCCGGCTCGTCGGCGAGAAGAAAATTGAGCCCCCGAAGATAGAGTGCCGACTCCTCCTCCCGGCGCGCCCGACGTCCCTCCCGGGAACCCTCCTGCCAGCCCCGGCGAAACCCGGCCCGATAGACCAAACCGCCACAGGCTACGGCAACAACCAGCCATCCCACTTGTGAGAAGGTTAGCAGTCCATTGAGGGAGTCACTGGAAAAATCCATGGTTCGGTCTGTGGGGGATAGACATCTTGGGGGTCAAGTTCAGGGGCAAAGCCCGAATTCGATACACAATGATGGTGGTTTATGATCCTGCGATAGCAGGGAGGCTGTTCGGCAATGCAATCCCTGGTGAGCAGGGAGGCTGTTTAAGCGATGCGCCCCCTGATGGGCAGAGAGGCTGTTCAGCCCGGACAGCCCCTTTTTTCGGATCTGGATCAGAGCTGGATATCATCCTCAAGAGGCAGGTTGCGCAGATTGGCCAACTCTTCCTCCAGTTCACGATTTTCCTGTAGCAGCTGGCCAACCCGCTGGCGGGGCTTAAAACTACTGAGCCAGCCGGTGAGAGACCCCACCAACAAACCGATTAACAGGGGCACCAAAACCAGTCCAAACAGCGGGATGTGGTCGAAAGTCACCCCCCCAGGGATGTGAACAGTCACCTCGGTCTGGTTGGCCATGGCAAATTGTAGAGAGAAGAAACCAATGGCCGCGACCAGGATCAGATTAAGCCAGACGAACATATTTTGAAAACCATTGGGGAGCAGGCGTTCCACCCAGAGAACGGATTTGGTGGATCTCCCCCCCTTTGCAAGGGGACGCCCAAGGGGATCGAGAGCATAACCGGATTCTATTACAATCGGTTCCGTTGTAACCAGCCCCATACTGCGACCCAGCCTTTTGGTCCTGCTTTTGGCAACTGACAGTCGAGGCCTCCCCTGTCATGAAGGAAGACCCCGACCGACAAAAGCCACAGTACCGATTGGTTTCGATCCCACCATTGAATCCAGGCAGGATGGCGAACCAGATAAGGCGAACCCCAAAAAGCCGGGAGTAGGCCATTCAATCAATCCAGGCCAGCTGAAAAACCGTTCCAGCTCAACCAGAAGGCAGGTGTGTCCCGGGTGACGGAGTCAGCTGTCCACCCGTTGACGAAGTTCCTTCCCGGCTTTAAAGAAAGGCACCCGTTTTTCAGCTACCTGCACCCTTTCGCCGGTTTTAGGATTACGTCCCTCCCAGGCAGAGCGTACTTTAACACTGAAACTCCCGAAGCCCCGCAGTTCGACACGTTCTTGTCGCCCCAGAGCTCCGCTGATTTCATTGAGCACCGTTGTAACAGCCACTTCAGCCTCTTTCCGTGAGAGACCCTTGCGCTGGACCACAGCGTCAATCAGTTCGGATTTGGTCATGGGAAACCTCTTCAGATCCGGTATGAAAAAAAGTCACTCTCCCCCGCCGGCCTGTTCAAGCGCCTTGCTGAGTGCCTCACCCAGACTGCTGGTAGCACTACCCTTGTCCGAGGTGTACTCTTTCAAGGCCTTGCGCTCCTGGGAGACTTCCATGGCTTTGATGGACAAGAGAATTTTACGCTTTTGACGGTCAACCTGGAGAATATTGGCATTGATTTCGTCACCAACGGCAGGCCCTGCTGAACCCTTCTCATCCATGGACATCTCGGACTTACGCAGCAAACCGTCCACTGAGTCGCCGAGTTCCAGGATGACGCCGGAGTTGACCACCTCTTTGACAATACCCTTGACCTGACTGCCTTTGGGGTTGGCATCGGCCCACTGGCTCCAGGTATCGGGGCTCGCCTGTTTGAGTCCCAGGGAGATGCGCTCCTTGTCGGGATCCAGGGAGAGAACAATGGTCTCCACCTCCTGACCTCTTTGGAAACTTTTCAGGGCTTCCTGGCCGGAGTTGGGTTCCCAGGTGACATCGGAGAGATGCACCAAGCCGTCGATATCCCCTTCCAGGCCGATGAAGAGCCCGAACTCGGTGATATTTTTGATCTCCCCCCGAACGGTGGCACCGACAGGATTGCTGGAGGCAAAAGCGTGCCAGGGGTTTTCCTGACATTGCTTGACTCCCAGAGAGATGCGCCGACGGTCCGGATCCACATCCAGAACCATCACTTCCACCTTCTGGCCTACCTCCAGAATCTTGGAGGGGTGGATATTTTTCTTGGTCCAGGCGAGTTCGGAAACGTGGGCCAAGCCCTCGACACCCGATTCCAGCTCCACAAAGGCACCGTAGTCGGTGATGTTGGTGACCACGCCGAAAAATTTGGTGCCTGGGGGATATTTCGCACCCACGCCTTCCCAGGGATCGGTGAGGAGCTGTTTCATCCCCAAGGAGATGCGCTGGGTTTCGGGATTGAATTTGATCACCTGCACAGCGACGGTATCGCCCACGCCAACGACACTGGAGGGGTGTTTGACCCGCTTCCAGGACATGTCGGTGATGTGCAGAAGGCCGTCCAAGCCGCCCAGATCAACAAAGGCACCGTAGTCGGTGATATTTTTCACCACACCATCCAGGATCATGCCCTCATGGAGGGTTTCCAGGAGAGCGGCTCTGGCGGTTTCCCGCTGGCGCTCGATGACGGTACGGCGGGAAACGACGATATTGCCCCGGCGACGATCCATTTTCAGGATGTCGAAGGGTTGCTCCTCCTCCTGAAGACGGGAGATGTCGTGAACCGGACGGACATCCACCTGGGAGCCGGGCAGGAAGGCGGCCAGGGTGTTGATATCGACTGTATACCCCCCCTTGACCTTGCCCAGAATCCGACCTGTAACGGT
The DNA here is from genome assembly GCA_015232395.1 of Magnetococcales bacterium. Classification (NCBI taxonomy): domain Bacteria; kingdom Pseudomonadati; phylum Pseudomonadota; class Magnetococcia; order Magnetococcales; species Magnetococcales bacterium. The sequence goes on from JADFZT010000024.1 coordinate 26,661, forward strand.
CTCCTTGGCAGCGAAGGCCTTTTCCAGAACCAGCCACGCCTCTTCGCGCTTGGCTTTTTCCCGGGAAAGAACGGCCTGGCCGTTCTGGTCTTCGCAGCGTTCCACGAAGACATCCACCTGGTCGCCAACCGTCACAGAGAGCGTGCCGTCCGGATCGTTAAATTCCCGGATGGTCAGCCGGCCTTCGGACTTCAGGCCTACATCAATGACGAATTCGTCACCTTCTCTTTGAATGATAGTCCCCGTAATGACTTGGCCTTCTTTGCCAACACCATTTTTGAATGACTCTTCGAGAAGGGCGCTAAAATCCTCGTCTGCAATTTCGAGGTCTTGGGTTTGATCTTCGCCTACCACTGGAGGTTCACCTTTTAAAGTTATGGGCTGAATCCCGTATCAACCCTTCCACCAAACGGAGGACCCGCATGACACTTTCTTCTCGGGAAAGACGGGTCGTATCCACCAATACCGAATCCGTAGCAGAAGCCAATGGGGCATGGGCTCGCTGGGCATCCCGTGCATCTCGCTCCTGCATTCTGGACTGGATGTCGTGGAAATTAACAGTTTCTCCCCGCCCTTGCAACTCCAAAGCCCGCCGTCTTGCACGCTCTTCGAGGCTAGCGGTGAGGAAAATTTTCAAAGGGGCATCCGGCCACACCACAGTACCGACATCCCGGCCATCCAGCAGGACATTTTCCACCCCCCCATAACCCCGCTGAAACCCAAGCAGGGCCTCGCGTACTTCGGGTAATGCCGCCACCCGGGAAGCGGCCTGACCGACCTTTTCCTCCCGCAGGTGGGCACTCACATCCCGACCATTTAAAAAAGCCCGAAAATCGATACCTTCCACGGAACGGAACTGAAAATCCATTCCCCTGGCAATCCGAGCCAGCTCATCTGGCGCCTCCAACCCCTCCTGCAGGGAAATCAGCCCCACCGCCCGATAGATGGAACCGGTATCCAGATAGCGGAAGCCCAACCTGACCGATACCTCCCGGCACACCATCCCCTTGCCAGCCCCAGCCGGACCATCCACCGCAACCACCAGCCGAGAGGTGACCGGATCCATTTTGGCCGAGGTCTTTTCAGCCTGCGCCATCACCCTGGCCCCTCCACAACCAAATTCGCACCCAGACCGGTCATGGCGGTTGCGAATCCTGGAAACGAGGTGTTGATATTATCACATCGGGTCACGGTGACCGGTTTGTGACAGCAGAGCCCGGCTATGAGCAGGCTCATGGCGATGCGATGGTCGGTGTGGGAATCCACCCGCACGCCCCCGGGCAATGTTCCCCCGGCCCCCATGATTCGCGCCCCATCAGGCAACTCTTCCACCCGGGCCCCCAACTCCAAAAGCCCCTTGGCCATGGCAGCGATGCGGTCGGACTCCTTGACCCGAAGCTCCTCAGCCCCGGACAACACAGTCTCGCCATGGGCCAGGGCAGCCGCTGTAAAAAATATCGGAAATTCGTCGATGGCCCGGGGGACGGTCTGCGGAGGGACCGTTATTCCGCTCAATTTGGAATAACGCACCCGAAGATCCACTACCGGCTCACCCCCCACCTCCCGCTCATTCAAGCGCTCGATATCCCCCCCCATGGCCAGGAGCAGATCCAGCAATCCGGTCCGGGTCGGATTGAAACCGACCCCTTCCAGGAGAATATCAGAGCCCGGCACCACCAGAGCAGCGACGATGGGAAAGGCGGCGGCGGAAAAATCTCCCGGCACCCGAATGGATTGTCCTTTGAGATCGGGCCACCCCTCGACCGTGACCTTGAGCCCTTCCCGTTTTACCTCAGCGCCAAAGGCACTCAACATCCGTTCGGTGTGATCCCGAGTGAGCGCGGGCTCGGTAACCGACGTTTCCCCTGCGGTGTTGAGACCCGCCAAAAGCACGGCGGTTTTGACCTGGGCTGAAGCGACGGGGCTGATATAGTCGATGGGAATCAGCTCCGTGCCTTCAATCACCAGCGGTGCAAACCGCCCCCCGTCCCGGCCCAAAATCCGCGCTCCCATGGAACGCAGGGGTTTGGCAATTCGCCCCATGGGACGATATCTTAAGCTGTCGTCCCCAGTGAGTATAGTCATAAAAGGACGATTGGCGAGTACGCCAGCCAAAAGCCGCATGGCGGTACCGGAGTTGCCCACATCCAGAACGTTGTCCGGCTCTGACAGACCATCCAGCCCCACCCCATCGATGAGATAACGCCCCTCACCGGTGCGCTCAATCGCCACACCCATGGCCTCAAAAGCGGCCACGGTTCGCAGCACATCCTCCCCCTCCAGGAGGTTTTCCACCCGGGTCTCCCCCTCGGCCAGGCTACCGAAAATAATCGAACGATGGGAGATGGATTTATCCCCCGGCGGCTGGATGGTTCCTGAGAGTGGGGAGCCTGCCTGCGCCTGTAGCACCAGCCCATCCCTGGATGCGGCGGAGTTTGTTGCGACCATCTCAATCCTCCCCCAGGGGGCTTGTATGCAAAATTTTATTTTCGCTCAACACCCGATCCCGGGTGGTTTTGGAGCGGTCGAAGCTATCGAAAAGCGCCTCTCCGTCCCGGGCTTTCACCTGCCGGGCCAAGGCATCCAGGTTATCCCGAAACCGCTCCAGAATGAGGAGAATCGCCTCGCTGTTTTCCAGACAGATATCCCGCCACATGGTGGGGTCTGAGGAAGCGATGCGGGTAAAATCCCGAAAGCCGCCAGCGGCATAACGAAACACCTCGGCACGAATATGCTCTTCCTGATCCGACAGGGTGTTGACCACGTTATAGGCCATCAGATGGGGCAGATGGCTGGTGGCCGCCAGCACTTGATCGTGATACTCGGCACCCATGGTTTCCACCCGGGAACCTGCCGCTTCCCACACCAGGCGTACCAGCTCCAGGGCTGGCTGGTGGGTCTCGTCTGTCGGGGTCAGGATGGTGCGGCTGCCCTGAAAAAGAGAGGGAAATGAGGCGGATACCCCCACCCGCTCCCGCCCGGCAATGGGGTGCCCGCCCACAAACCAGCACCCTTCAGGCATGAGGGGTTCGCAAGCGGCGACAATGCTGCCCTTGACGCTCCCCACATCGGTCACTACCGCCCCGCGACTCAGAGATGGCGCCATCTGGGCCACCACCTGGGCAATGGAGCGCACCGGGGTCGCCACCAACACCATGGTGGCCCCCTGGACCCCGTCGGTAATGGAATCGGTCGCCCGATCCACCACCCCCATCTCCAGGGCCATTTCCCGGGAAGCGGCAGAGCGATTAACCCCGACCACCTCCCCCACCAAACCCTGCTCCCGCAGGGATTGAGCCAGGGAACCACCGATAAGCCCGACCCCGATAATAGTCAGGCGGTTGACAAAAAAAGACATGTTTTAAAGTACCCGACGGGGATAGGAGCCCAGAAGTTTGGTGTCGAGTTCGGGAATGCCCCGAAGTTCGTCCAGAGCAGCCGCCACCTGGGGATCCTGCCGGTGCCCTTGAAAATCGATAAAGAAAAGATATTCCCAGGCTTTTTTCCGGGCGGGCCGGGATTCGATGGTGGTGAGATTGACTTCCCGCTGGGCAAAAATACCCAACACCCGATGCAAAAAACCGGGTTTGTCCGGGAAGGAGAGCATCAGGCTGGTGCGATCCTCTCCCGTGCGTTCAGTATCCTGGCGACCAATCACCAAAAAACGATTACCGTGGTCGGGTTGATCGCCAATCTGACTGGAAAGGACGTTCAAACCAAAATGATCCGCAGCATAAACCCCGGCAATGGCCGCCGCACCCTTATGTTCCCGAGCCTTGCGGGCCGCCTTGGCTGTGGAGGAGACCACCTCTACCTGAACATCCGGGAGATGACGCTCCAACCAGTGGCGGCATTGGGATTGGGCCAGGGGATGACAATAGAGCACCTTGATTTCATTGAGATCGGTCTCTTGGGAGAGGAGTGTGGGGGCCACCGGCACATAGACCTCACCACATATTTTCAGAGGTGAATCCACAAAACGATCCAAGGTGTGGCTCACCATCCCCTCACTGGAATTTTCCACCGGCACTACTCCATAATCGGCCCGGGCCGACTCCACTTCGAGAAACAGCTCATCGATGGAAGAGGCCGCAGCAAAGGTGCAGGAAGAACCGAATTGCTTTTTGGCGGCTTGATGGGTAAAAGTCGCTTCCGGCCCCAGATAGACCACGGTCAGCTGCTGCTCCAGGTTGAGGCAGGCGGAGATGATTTCACGAAAAATCCGGTGCATCCCTTCTGTGGGAAAGGGGCCTTGGTGGCGCTCTTCCAAGCGGCGGTGAATCTGGGCTTCCCGGGCGGGTCGATAGAAGAGGGGATCTGCGGACTTGCCCTTGGCCTCCCCCACTTTCATTACCCAGTGGGCGCGTTCCATGAGCAGGTCGTGGATCTGGTTATCGATCCGATCAATGGATTGCCGGCACTCCGCGAGAATCGACTCAAGGGCCGAACCGGATTTACTTGGTTTTTCGGCGCTCACGGGGGGGGAACCTTACGAGGGGTTGGAGGTGGATAACGACAGCCAGAAGATAAACTGTAGCCCACACCGAAGCCGTTGGCAATACCCTGATCCGGGAAAATGGCGCAAAAAACGAAGGGCGGTATTTTTCCCAAACCAATGAAAGCATCCTCCCAACGGCCACTTGAGGCTGATGAACTTCAGCACCCCCCCTGTATCGGGGCTACCGGAAACAATCCCCACCTCTAGCCTTGGAAAAATCCATGTTATGCTGGCGAGGTTCTGTTCAAAAGATGAGCCCCCCGGGGTGCCATCACCTTTCAGCTTCTTTTAAGCCCCATTTTTCATTGAGACCGCCATGCCCCACACCTACCGGTTGATTCTCCTCCTGGGTCTGCTCACCCTACCCCTCTCCCCTCTGCCCACCCAAGCGGCTGACGATCCCCCCTCCCCTAAGAAACGCCCCCACATCTTCTGGATTCTGGTGGACACCCTGCGCCTGGATCACACCTCACTCCCGGGATATGGGCGAAACACCACCCCCCATATAAAAGCCTTTGCCCAAGAGGCCACCCTGTTTGAAAGTGCCAAGAGCCAAGCCTCCTGGACCATTCCCGCAGTGGCTTCCCTGCTCACCGGGCAGTTTCCCTTCAACCACGGCATCCTCACCCGTCCCAGTCAACAACCGGAACAGCAACGCCTCACCGGCACCCTCATTCAAACCGTAAAAGAGGCGGGGGGATATCACGGGGTATCGATCCAAAGAAACCACATGATCGAACATTTGACTGGAGATTTTACCGAACACCATCCCCAGACCGACTGGCAAAAAAATTCGGACGGGGACGCGGTGACAGAGGCCCTGGAGGTGGTCAAAAAACATGTGGGAACCGAAAAACCCTCCCCCGCTCCCACCCCCGCCTCCCCCCTGCTACTCTTCCTGGGCCTCTTCAACCCCCACTGGCCCTATGTCTGGTCCCTTCAGGAGGGGGAGTGGTTTGAACGCTATCTCACCGACCAGACATTTCAGCAGAGCCCCTCCCGAAACATCCAGCGATTTCCCTTTCCAGGAGGAGAACTCACCCCAAGCCATCTCCCCGAAAAGCTCCGAAAGCGCTTTCCAACCGCCGAAACCCTCTACAATCCAAATCAGCCTGGCTACCAAAAACCCAGCCCCTTTTTCCAACGAATCAAACACCAGGGGGGCTATCGGGATGAACGCCTCTATATTGCCGCCTATGACGCCGAAATCCGCTACACCGATCAACAGATTGGACGTTTTCTGAATGATCTCAAAAAAAACGCCCTCTATGACAACGCCCTGATCATCGTCATGGCCGACCACGGAGAGCTGATGAACGAACAGGACACCACCCCATTCCACCACGGCTCCCACCTCTATAACGCCGAACTGGCCGTTCCCCTGATGATCAAATTTCCCCATCAGACCCAACAGCAAGTGGTCACCCCCACCATCCGCTCCATGGATCTTTGGCCTACCTTGCTGGACTATCTCGCCCTGCCCCATCCCCCGGTGGACGGCCAAAGTCTGCTCCCGCTCATCCAGGGCAAAGAGGTCGATTTTGACCAACGCCCGGTCATCTCCTACACCGAAGCCGAAGGCCCCAAAATTTCTCTCTACCGGGAGGGCCATCATCTGATCCATACCCTCCGGAACCGGGAGAGCCGACTTTACCGGCAAGATCTGGATCCCCTGGAGCAAAATAATTTGGCCGCAGACCAACCCCGATGGGTGGAGGCACTCACAACCTTTCTCTGCCAACACCACTGCCCCCCATGGCTGACGACCACAGAAAAACAAACTCCAGAAATGAACCCAACAAGACCAACAAACTTTTCTAATTATTGACCCTGGAAACAATGCCACCTAAATTTTGATCGCTATTTGGTCGAATTAAGAAGACAATTGAACGATTCATACATATAATTTTCCCTCAATCAATTCAGCAAATCATCCGAACCAATCCCGTACCAACCTTTCCCAAACGAACAAATCAATGCCTCAGCAAACGGACACACATAAACTGCAAACCACCGAAAGCAAAGAGGTCACTTTGGTCGACCCAAAAAACGCAGACGCCATCCTCTACCAGACCGTCTGGGATCGAATGGATCCTGATGATACGGACCTGCCCTTGGTGTTGGATTATCCCCCACGGATGGCTTGGCTCTCCCTGACGACCCAGTGCAACCTGACTTGCACCCACTGTGTTCGCTACACCAACAAGCTTCTGAATATCGAAAAACCGGACATTGAAATGAGTGATCCGCTCTTTGAGCAGATCAAGAAGGAACTCATGCCTGGTCTGGAAGGGTGCATTTTGGGGGGGAACAATTTTGGTGAACAGCTGATTTCAAAGAAGTTTCTCCAATTTTCAAGTCTGACCGGCCAATCCGACACCCTCACTGAAATCATCACCAACGGTACCGCCCTGACCCGGGAACGGGCGCAATATATTGTGGATAACGACATCCAGGTTCGGCTTTCTCTGGAAGGGGCCACTGAACAAACCTACACCATGACCCGGGGTGCCCGTTTTTCCAAACTCTACGAGCAGCTCAAATACTATTCCCAACTGCTCAAAGATAATCCGAAGAGCAAATCCCAGCTGATCTTTAACTTTGTCATGTTTGCCGGCGGCGCCCGGGATCTGCCCAAAGTGATTGAGCTGGCAGCCGAACTGGGTTTCTTGGGCGTGACGGTCATTCTTTTCTATCCGCGCAACGAATTTCAGCGTTTTCAGTCCATGCTCTACCATCGTTCGCTTTTTGAAGAGGTGTACCGCGAAAGCCAGGCCCTGGCGGAAAAGCATCAAGTCATTCTCAACATGCCCAAGCCCCTGGCCATGGGCCGGATGGAAGCCACCCTCGACCCCTCAGAAACACAACAGAGCGAAACCGCCCCGCAAAAACTCTATTGCGGCCTCCCCTGGTCTGCCATTTCCATTGATGCCGACGGCAAGGTCTACCCCTGCTGCTCCTCCAAGGTGATGGGCAACCTGAACGACAATTCATTGATGGAAATATGGAATAACAAAGAATATCAAAAACTTCGCAAGGGAATATTGACCGGACGCAAAATGGCCATGATCTGCAAGGGGTGTCAGTGGGCACGCTGGGGAAAAGAGACGGTCATGACCGAAACCGCCATCATGCGCTCCATCGGGCTGTTCGACAGCATTCCAGCCATGGAACTCAGCAAATTATTGGTCTTGAAACTGCTCTCCAAACTTCCTGGTCAAGCCAAAATCAAACAGATATTAAAAGCCATCCACTCCCGAATATAGTTTATCATCCAGACTGGGACGTTGAGGCAGAACTTGGCTGAGCCGTTGAGACAGGGGGGCAATAGATTCCCCTTATACCAACGCTTATAGCAGTTCTATCTCAAAATTGAACATTCTTCCCTGACTCGTCATCCCCGCGAAGGCGGGGATCCAGGGAGCTGATGATTGCTCTCAAGGAAAAACCAAATCTTCAAGAAAGGCCGGTATTTTGCTGAAAGTGATACAAGATTTTGGAAAGGTTCGCGCCAGCCCCCCTGGATTCCCGCATTCGCGGGAATGACAGAAAAAGTACAGCGGCATATGTCCAATTCTTGATTTGAATTGCTATATCCACCTTGTTTTTGCTTTTCAAGTGAGAACCCCGCCTCCCACCTGACTCTTCTCACCTTTGGCAAATGCGTTTGAAAAACCAAACAAACAGCAAAAGGCAAGGGAATCGTTCGGCGGGCCTCCTTTCCCAAGCACCCAAAGGCGGTCAGTCACCCTCCACCCACAACCACCCCGCCCGATGCCAATCAAGCCGGAAACCAAAGAAAAACCGATCAAAGAGCCAAAAATAGTTGCACATTGGGAAACAAGTTGGTGTTAGAATGTGACAGGCTGGAGAATAGATCAATTGCACCACCCTTTGTGCAGTCAAATTGACGATTGACAAGTTCCCTGAAAAAACATCTACAGATTTTCTCTCAAGCGTAGCCATCTGAATAAAGGCTTAAAAATCATGAAGATTGACAATCGGCTCACACCGCTGCTGCTATTGCTGGCGCTACCCCTGCTGCTGATGCCGGGTGGGAATAGCTTTGCAGAGACCGAGTCAGCCCCCCCTGTGCTGTGGGAGGTCAATCCCCTGACAGTCACCTCCAACACGCCTGTGAAAGATACCGACGCCACTTTGGTTGCGGATAAATTTGGTCGCCTGGACAGCTCCGCTGGCAACCCGGATCAGGGTGGGGGAAATCCCCGACCCGGGGCGGAGCTGCCACCGGAACTCATTCCACCCGACCCTCAAAATTTACCCAATATTTTCATGATCCTGGTGGACACCCTGCGCTACGACCACACCAACATGGGTGGTTATGTGCGCAATACCACGCCCAACATGGAAGAATTTTCCGAGACCGCCTACGTCTTCAAAAATGCCAAAAGCCAAGCTTCCTGGACCATTCCGGCCACCGCCTCGATCCTCTACGGACTCTACCCTCAAAACCACGGTATCAACGCCAAACCGGACACCCGTCCTCTGGAAGATCCGGCCACGGGAACCCTCATCACCCAGTTTCAAAATTTGGGGGGCTATCACGCCATCTCCATCCAGAGAAACTCCAACATCGAATATCTCATCGGTGATTTTGACGAACACTATTCCCATGGCCGTTGGTATCTCCACTCCGATGGCAGCGCCGTAATAGAAGCGATGAATCGGGCTCAAGGCATCTCTCCCAGGGATAAAACCTTCATGTTTCTAGGGCTCTTCAGTCCCCATTGGCCCTATAACTTTTCCATCGATGACACCGACTATTTTGAAGAGTTTTTGATTGATGAAACCTACCGGAATACCGGCGAAAAGCTGATCGAAGCCACCTCATTTGCCTCCCCTGCGGGGGAACTGACCTACATGGATATTCCGGAAAACATCCGAGAAGGTTTCTCCCTTCCACCAGATGGTGAAGACGCCTACCGGGATGCCCGCATCTATGTAGCCGCCTACGATGCCGAAGTGAAATATGCCGATGAACAGATCGGAGTTTTCCTGGATAGGCTGAAGGAGCTGGATCTCTATGACGACGCCATTGTCATCATCATGGCGGATCACGGCGAAATCATGAGCGAACAGGAGCAACCGTTCCACCACGGGAACCACCTTTTCGACTCTGAGCTGGCGGTGCCTCTGATGATCAAATTCCCCAATCAAAATCGTCAGGAAACAGTCCTCTCCTCTGTTCGTTCAGTGGATGTCTTGCCGACCCTCCTGGATTATCTCAACATCAACACTACCAAGGAGATCGACGGCAAAACCCTCTATCCCCTGCTCAAGGGTGATACAATCGATTTTGCCGAGCGCCCCCTCTTTTCCTACATTGAAACAGTCGGCACCAAAATGTCCCTCTACAGCTCGGAAATGCATCTGATAGAACATGCCCATTCGGGTGAGGGGCTCCTGTTCAACGTCGACAATGATCCATCTGAACAGACCGATCTGGCCGGGGTCAAACCAATACAGCTGGAAACCCTCCAGGAATCCATCTATGAGATTCATTGCCCAGCGGTTTCGGATAAGTGTGGGGAATGAAAACAGAGTCATCTCACCATGGGAGGGAAGGCTTGAGGGGGATGACTTGAGGGAGATGGCTTGAAGGGGTGATAAGGCAGTTGATCAAGCAGACCAAAAATAGTGTCCCAAAAAAACGGTATCACAACTTTGCCCAGGCTCTGACCTCTGGGGGGCATGACCTCTCCAGAAACCAGACCGGCTCGGGGAAAACACTTCAGATCGCTGTATCGGATAGATAACTGGCCATCTTGAGATCTTGGGGCGCAGCTCGTGTAGCTGACAAGGTGACAGTCACTTTTCCCAATTCACCATACGAACCAATAGGCGACAAGCTGCCGCACACACCCAACTGCCAGGTCTAGCTTGAACGACTGGATTTCAGTTTAAAAAAACAGTTCCATCAATCTTCAGCTCGATCTGCGGGATTTTTGATGAAATTCACTCCCGGAGATCACCTCCAGGATCGACCCCCGTGCCTGTTGATATTTGGAAAATGTCGCACACCCTTTGGGGCTCGCGGAACAGTGGGCTCGATCTGCAGGAAACTTATCCCTCAGGTGGGGATATTTTTCGAACAGCTGAGAGAGCACCTGCCACCTGTCCCAGCTATCTCTGTTGTCATTAAGCTCTTCTGCCAACTCCGTCACTACCCCTAAAACAGCCATGGTTTCATGGGAACAGCTTCTGGTGGGGCTGTTGACGATTTTTAACCTCTTTTTGTTACCATCCTCTTTCAACCGATAGAGAATTCCCAGGCCACAAGGATCAATCGATTTGCAGGCACTGATATCGATTTCCACGTAGGCGTGGTTTTTTACCCGATCATGAATTTTTTTAAAAGAAGTGAGGTCCTGGTATCCGAAGACACCGTTGATGGTAATAATGGCCTTGTCGTCTCGTTCCGTGAGTTCAATAGACATTTTGTCACCTGTCAGCTCATCCTGAAATGGGTGGATGGCTCCTCCAAGTTGGGTGTTTTCCCTTTGTCTCCATACTAAAATTCCAGGGTCAACAATCGATATTGAAATGTTGTTCACACCGGAAGCCAAACGAGGGGTCGAGTTGGATGGGTGTTGTGGGGAAAATCTCTGCAACTTGAGACAGGGAATGGACTTTTTGAGAATCAAGAACATTTTGGATGGTTTTTTGACCGTTTCAAACCATGTGAAACTTATTCACATCCTCCATCACCTGAGAGATCCGAAAGCAAATAATCCATTTTGAAACAAACCGTTACAAACAGAGGGAAGAAAAAATCCAAGGTGGTGGTCGCTGGAAAATGCCAAAGGTGAGATTTGGTTTTTCCTTGAGGACAATCATCACTCCCTGGATCCCCGCCTTCGTGGGAATGGTGGCCAAAGAGGAACAGCACATACTAATGGAAGGCCATAGAAGGGGAGTGGCTTTGAGGGACAGGCAGGTCGAGCTTATCAACCCGAAGGGAGTTTATCGAAGGATTCTTCCCGACAGGCTCAACGATCCCAGAGGGAATGTTTGGTGGGGGAATTTCCGATGGACAAGTGAAGAGGACGGCCCTGGCAGGTTTCCTCTTTTGGGAAAATCCCCCTTAAAAAATTGATCTGATTTTAAATAAATAAATGAATCTGTTGCCAAAGCCCAAAATGGGGCTTTGTCCAGCGGTTGTGTTCAGTCAAACATGTTGGATCTCCTTTCTGTTTTTTTCCGTCGTTGAGGGGGACAGCTGATCTCTATGATTCAGCCCCTACCCACTCCAGCGATTTGGACAGACCTCCCCCGAAATGGATCAACCTGATTCGGCTCCCTCTGATCATTGGGACTCTATCTTAATCGCCAACTATAACGATTTTATGACGAAAACATCACATTTAAACAAAATCGGCTTTATTTTCTCCCTCCGAGGCTTTTTTTTCAGCCATCAACCCCCTTTTCCGGCCTTCGGAACGTTTTTTCCCCGCCATACGACCTTCCCATCAGGATGGAGGGGGGATTTTTTTCTCCTCTTTGGGCTTTACCATCCGCACCAGCCACCAGATTCCAAGCCCGGTTAAAACCACATTGATCACGATGCCAACCAACCAAAAAAGAGTCACGAACAAACTCCCGATCCTGATAAAATGTCCCCGCCAGGAATAACGCCCCCAACGAAACCAACGGCCTGGCCATAAATGCCGGACCCCACGAAAAAAAAGGCCGCCCCAACGAAAAAATCGCCCCATGGACAACACAACTCCAAAACAGCGGGAGATCACTCCCTCGCGCAGCCCCTCGACAACCAACCACCACTCGCCCCCAACAGCCGATGGTCAACGCCCGATGATTCCCCTCAAACGTGTCAGCAGGTTTCCGCCGGAAAAAAGATGCCCCACCACCCCAGCCGCTGCTGCAGCCTGCATGTCAGAAGGTTTATCCCCCACCATGAAGCTGTCTGCCAGATTGACCGGCCACTCCTGGATCGCCCTTAAAAGCATGCCGGGAGCTGGTTTACGGCAATCACATGACCGACGATATTTTCCCTCCCCTGCCGTGGGGTGATGGGGGCAGTAGTAAAAACCATCTACCCGAGCCCCCTCCCCGGCCAGCTCCCGGTTCATCCAGCCATGGAGCCTCTCCACCGCTGCTTCATCATAATAGCCTCTGGCCACTCCGGATTGATTGGTCACCACAAAGACCCAAAAACCGGCCTCGTTCAATGACCGCACCCCCTCCCTGGCCCCTTCGATCCAGCGAAAATCCCGGGGATCGTGGAGATAGCCGGTATCGACATTGAGCACCCCATCCCGATCCAGAAAAGCTGCGGGCCGCTCTCTCATCGAAGGAGTGGTGCCAGCCCCTGGTGCAGTGTCCCCCTTCAAAGCGTTGGTATAATTATTGCTTCTTCCAACAGCACCCTTGATCTGCTCATCCATGAAGGAGTCTCCCATGAAGAACGACACCCAACCAGCCTTGAAAAAGCTGGAAAAACTCAAAACACTGCCCAACGTCTATGACACGATCCTGGCACAATTCAACGTTGGAAAAATGACGGATGTGGGCAGTCTGCAAGGCAACCAACTGGCACGCTTCCAATTTGTCGTTGACTACTATTTTGAAAAATTTTTCCCGATGGAGTTGGCCACCCCCTCCGGTCGGGTTTCTCGAAAATGGCGCTTTGGTTCCCTCTTCGGGTTTTAACACCAATCCGTCAGGACGCTTGCCGGGACCTCTCATCCAGGTCCCGGCGAAGCTGAATAACCTCCAGATTGAGCGCCCAGAGCCGTTGGGACATGGAGGTCAAAATTTTCAGCGCCAGAGAGGGATCCTGGGCGATCCGCTCCAGAAAAATCTCACGATCCATGGTCAGCACCCTTGCCCGCCCCAATGCCCGAACCGTGGCTGAACGGGGTAGATCATCAAAACAGGCCATCTCACCAAAAAGATCATCCCCCCCCTTTTCCAATACCGCCAGACGGGAAGAGGGCTCCCCTTGAGCCCCGGTAATCACCTCCACCTGACCTTCGAGAATAAAAAAAAGATCCCCCCCCGCCTCCCCTTGCCGGAGAATCACTGCGCCGTTTTCATAGACCTTGCCCAAAAACTCAGGCTGTCGCTCCTGAAACAGCATACTTCCCCCCTTGAACCGTTGTGCCTTGCTTCCAAACCCGAAACCGTTGCACCCAAAAACCGTTATGCCATGAAATCCGAGGCACCCTCAACAGAGATACCCCCGTCCAAAAAAGCCCATCCCCTTCTCCCAGCGAAGATCTCCCCGACAGCTTTTTTCCTACTCCATTTCGAAAACCCGTTCCACCGACTCTTCCATGACCCGTATAAAGGCCCGCTCCCCAAGCCGACCCTCCTCAACGACCTGACGCCATTCCACCCGAATCACCTCACCCAGACGATAATCCTGTAGGCGATAGTCGTAATATTCAACCCGATCCCCCGGCTTAACGTAAACATCCGCCTCCAACTCCACATAAACACCGCTTCGAAGATCTATTCCGACCCAGGCCAAGGCTTCATTCTGGAAAGAAAGAGAGAGCCAAAACAGAAGAGCCAACCGCCCCATCCATCCAGAAATGGTCACGGGATGATTCATGACCAACCCGATTCCAACAGCCTACGGAGACACCTGATCATCTTGACCTGTTCTTTGATTATTTGACCACCGGATGACACAAACCCCATTGGCTTAAAAAAACCCATGCCCGCAAAAAAGTGGTGAGGTAAAAAGATTTCCACGCCCCCCCCTGACCCGCCAGGATCTATTTTAACTGGGTAACCGGATGGCGGCTTTCGTTTCATCACCACAATGGGAATCAACCTGCGGAGAGGAACTCCTGCCGGGAACCCACCTGAGGGAAAAAAATCCGTCACTCATTTTCAAGCCAACGCATAAAATTGGCCGTACCCGTGCGCTCGGTCCAGCCGGACTTGCGATAAAAACCCCGCTTGAAGGATTCCCACTCTTTGCCGTTGACCAGCTGCAAACGCACCGCTCCCCGCTTAAGCGCCTCTCTTTGAACCGCTTCCAACAACCCCTTGCCCACCCCCTGCCCCCGGCAGTCGGAACGGACAAACAGCTCAGAGAGATACCCCTCCAACCCGGCCAAAAAAAGATAGGGGAGCCAATGGACTGATAGATAGCCAAGCACCTCCCCCCCATCCCCCTCAGCCACCCAAACCGTATGGTCCTCCCCACTGATGGCGTGGGCCAGATGAGTCTGCAAGCGGTTGAGAACTTTTTCCCCAGGCCAGCTCTCCATGTGCTCAAACCAGCCGACCTGGCGGAGAATGGCCAAAATGGCCTCCCCATCCGCCAACACCGCCTCCCGAACGCAAAAAGCCCGCTCCCCACTCTCCGGGGAAGCGGTCTCTTTGCTCTGGGCATCTGCTGTTTCACCCCCCGAGGCGCCGCACTTTCCCTGGGAGGAAGTGTCGCTCATTCAGGTGGGAACCCGGGCAGCCAGGGGGCGATATTGGAGACGCAGGTACATCTCCAGATAGCGCTCAAGCCCCTCCCGCTCGGATCGATAGAGCCATTTGCCAAAACCGTGCAGGGCGGTCAGGGTCAAGGTCTTGCTGGCATAGATTTCCCAGGTGTAGCGGCTCTGCACCCGCTCCAAGGCCCCTTGGGAAATCCGCTGCCACTCCGATGGATCCCCCTGGCAGCGTTCCAAAAAGTCAGCGATCAGATCTGCTGAAGCGGCCCCGTCAGCCGGATCCACATGATAGCCCGACTCCCCGGCTACAATCACCTCCTTGGGACCACCGTTGCAGGTGGCAAAAGTGGGCAGACCCGTGCTCATCGCTTCCACCACCGTCAGGCCAAAGGCCTCATACCAGGCAGGCTGAATGAAAGCCCCCCGGCTATCGGCCACCACCCGATAGATCTCCCCATTCAAGCGCCGGTCGGTGCTGGCCTTGAGCCAGCGCACCGAATCATCCAGACCGTACTGATCCATCAGCCGGTGCATGGTCAAAATCTGCTCCCGCTCCTCCCGATCACTGGAAGCCTCCACATCCACAAAGCCGCCGATCACCACCAGATTGGCCAACTTCTGCAACCGGGGATTCCCCCCATACCACTCCAGCAGTCCCGTCAGGTTTTTAATCTTGTCCAACCGGGCCATGGTAAAAAGCAGGGGTTTGTTGCGATCCTTGAGCACCCCCCGGCGGCCATGGTGGGGCTCGCTGCCGTAGATCATATCCTCGATGGTGTCGCTAAACTCCCCCAGTCGGCCTTCGGTGTTGTCATAGGGGAAAAACAGCTCCGGGTTGACCCCGGGGGAGACGATGTTGAACTTGGGATTGTGGACATCGATACCGGAAACCACCCGCTGGAGCCCAGGCATGGTGAACGCCATGTGGCTCTCATACTGCCCCACCCGCTGCTCATCCCCGGCGATCTCCTGATAGGTGCTGGCGATGATAAAGTCAGCGGAGTTCATGCCGATGAGATCAACGCTGAACTGGGATGAAAAGTGGTAGTGGTCGTCCTGATCCTGCCAATAGAGGGCGGAATTGAAATATTTGGTCTTCTCCAAGGCGTGGGCGATGGTGGTGAGGGTGGCACCCAGCCTCCGGGCGACCAGCGCTGCGGTGAGGTTGCCGTCGGAATAGTTGCCGATGATGAGATCAGCCCCCCCCAGGCGCTCCAAAATTTCCTTTTCCGAATCCCTCGCAAAGCGCTCCATAAAGGGCCACAGATCAAAGCGGGAGATCCAGTGGGGCACCGCCTCGCCGGAAGGATAGCGGAAGGGAATCCGCAAAATCACCGCCCGCTCCGTACCCCTGACGGTCTCCATGGGCCGATCGCAACCGGTCCCCTGGGCATCGGGAATCAGCCGGGTGATCACCAAAATCCGTGGCTCCTCCTTGCGTCCCTGGGCCACAAGGCGGCGTTTCATCTCCATTTCCAGACCCCGGACCTGATCCAGGATATAGACCACCTGCCCTCCGGTATCGGGCAAACCCAGCACATCATCCTGACCAAAATAGCCGTGGGGGGTGAAAACCACGATGGTGGAGATGGGGACGGCCCGCTCCAAAAAGGTCTGTAGTGTTTCAGCATCAGGTTGACGCAATAACCGGGAGAGAAGCCCCATGGTCTCCCGCACCCGGGCGGTGTCCGCCCCCCAACCGGCCCCAAAACCAAACTTGCCCAAAGAGCTGTTAAAGCCAGGTGCCCCCCCCTCAGCTGTACTCTTTTCCAGGATCGCCTCGGCCTTGGCCAAAGCCTCCTGCAAGGTGGCCAGATCCGGGATGAGTTTGGGATCGATCATCGGTAGATGACCCGTAGCGGTGCGGCGGCTGATAAATTCCAACAGCGCCTGGCCACAGATGTGTGGATCTTCCGCAAACCGATTGGCCAAAATCCGCCCCATCGCCTCCACACCGTTGCCGATGCCAGCCGGTCCCTCACCAGGGGGATAGAAACGGGTAAAGGGGGAAAAATCGAGTTCCAGAATCTCTTCTTCCCCGTCTCCCCGGCTACCCGGCACCTGACCTTCCTTGATTTCCAGATAAGCGAGGGTCGAAATCTCCTCCCTCCCGCCACGACCCAGGTCGTAGCGGAAAAAACGCCACCGGGCCACCTCGGGACGGGTCGATAAGGCGATCCATTCCGGATGAATCAAAGCCTCCTGCACCTGACCAAAAGCGGTATCCATACAGAGGACATCCGGGGAGACCTCCTGGTGGCTGCTGCGATAGGTTTCCTGCCACGCCAATAGTTCATCCCTGAGCAATACCGTCTTATCATGATGACCGAGCTGTTTCATCAGCTCGAAAATGGGTTCAGTCGTCACGTCCCTGTTCCTCCTCCGGAATCCGGATGTTCCCCAAAAAATGGTAGTGGTTGATCCCTTCCAGGATGCCCCAGGCGTGGGGCTCCTCGGCAAAATAGATGCGGGGTTGGCCTTGCAGATGATCCAGCTCTGAATGGTGGTTGCCCACCACCAGCCCCAGCATGTTTTCCTTGAGCATTTCCTCGTCATTCCCCGAATCCCCCGCCACCAAAATGCGCTCCAGGGGCAGCCCCCATTTGATAGCCAGATGGGTGATGGCCAACCCCTTGGAAGCACGCAGGGGGAGCAAATCCAAAAATTCCTGGTGGGAAAAAATCACCCGGGCGTGGAGATCCCGCTTGCGCAAATATTGTAAAATTTTCTTTTTGGTGGGGACTTTCTCCGAATCGACAAAATAGCTGATTTTGTGGGGGCCCTGCTCCTCTTTGGGCTGGGGGCGCAGACCGGGCAGCTCTGCCATCGCCTCCAGCACCCCCTCCCGGTCCCAACGATAGTCGATATGCTTGGCCCAACCGGTATCCTCGACCATCCCCTGACGATAGTGAATGACACTGCCCACAGAGGTGATCATAAAATCCGGGACCGGCACGTTCCACTCTTTGAGAACCGCCAGAGTCCCTTTGAGGTTACGCCCGGTGGCTACTCCAAACCCCACCTTATCCCCCCCCTCCACCAGGATATTGAGCAAGGCACACAACCCCTTGCGATCCCCGATCAGGGTGTTGTCGATATCGCAAACCAGTAGCCTGTCAGCGGTGGGAAGGCTGTATTTACGGGTAATCTGCGAGGGAAACTTGCGGCTCTCTTCCCGTTTCAGGGCCTGCTCCATCACCCGCAGATATTTTTCCACATGTCCCTGCCAAGAGTAGTGCTTGTGGGCTCCCTGCACGCCACTCCGAGACCAACGCCGCCACTGAAGACGATGGCTCAAGGCATCCACCAGCGCCGATTGCATGCCCGCCACATCCAGGGGGTCGATGAGCAAGCCATTTTTGCAGTTGGCGATAATCTCGTTGGGGCCGCCGTCGTTGGTGGCTACCAGGGGCACCCCACTGGCAGCGGCTTCGATCAGGGTCAACCCAAAAGGTTCGGTCAAAGCGGGGTTGACGAACACCCCCCGACTTTTGGCAGCCAGCTGATAGAGATCCGGCACATCATCGGCTTCATGCTCCTTGGGCAGGGCCAGCTTGCCATAAAGATCATAGCGGTCCATCAGCAGAAGCAACCGGGTGAGCACCTCCCGGGTGCCCCGATCCATGGATTGAATATCCACCCGCTGCCCGGCCACAATCACCAGGTTGGCCAACGCCCGCAGCCGGGGGCTCTCCCCAAAAGCCCGCACCAGAGTGGCCAAATTTTTTCGCTCATCCGCCCGGGCCAGGGCCAGGATCATGGGGCGGTTGGGCTCCCGCAAAAAACGCCTCAATTTTTCCCGGATAGGGGGGTGAAAAGCCATGCGGCCCGGAGGATGAAAGCGACTGAGATCCACCCCCGGAGGAATCACCACCATGCGCCGGGGCTGGTAATCATCATAGGCGGCATACTGCTCATCCACCTCCTGGTGGGTGGAGGTTACCACGAAAGCGGCGTTGCCGATGGCGATCTCTTCGGCCTCGATGCGCTGGCTGATGTTATAGCGGGATTCGATGACCTCCTCACTCAAACCCTTTTCCAGAAGGCGCTCCCGCTTGACCCGCCCCAGGGAGTGGCCGGTATGCGCATGCATCACCCCCAGCAGACGAGAAAGCCGGGTTCCCACCAGGCCCGCATCGGCATAGTGGCTGTGTACCACGTCAGGGAGCCTGCCAATGGCGCGAAAATGGCGCAAGACGTTATCGGCATAGCCATCCAGGTGGGGCCAGAGGCTCTCCTTGCGCAGATAGCGCCGGGGGCCACAGGGGAGGCGAATAATCCGGCAATTGGGACCAAGCTCCTCCTCAGGTGCGGCATAGTCCGGAGAGATCCGGGCATCAAACACCTGCCGGGTGAGAAGATCCACCCGCCCCACCTTGGGATGTTGGGCCAAAGCCCGGGCCAGCTCCAAGACGTAGGTGATCTGCCCCCCGGTATCGGCATCCTTGCCCAGCTCCGGTTCCCGCCCCCGGATGAGGCCATGAATGGAGATCAGTGCAATATAAAAAGGCTGGGGCGTGCTTGGGTCTACGTCTGCCATTGGGCCATAAATCCTTCATAAAGGGTGGGATCTGCCGGGGTGGCACCGCGCACACTGCATATCGCCCGGGCAAAGCCGTTGGCCCGCTCCAGGAGTTGGGGCAGAGGCCAGCCCCGGTAGAGCCCCAAAATCAACACCGCACTGAAGGCATCTCCCGCTCCCACGGTATCGATCAAGGGGGTTTCATCCGCCCCCTTCCCCCCCCCATTTTCATCACTCTGCAGCACCACATCCCCCTGGGCCAGAAAAGCCCCGTGCTCCCCCATGGTCACCGTGATCATTTGGGCACCGAAATCCACCGACAAGCGGCCCGTCAAAGCCTCCAGTCGATCCCGGGAGACCCGCTCCCCCTGGCTCTTGCCCATCTGGCCGGTGAGGGTATCCAGCTCTCCGGCATTCATCTTGACCACATCCACACCACGCAAAAGCCCCAAAAGCTGCTGCTCATCCCACCAGGGCGGACGCAGGTTGAGATCCATCATTACCGGCCCTGCCACCGCCCCACGGGCCTTGATCAGAGTCTCCCGGGAGAGGGGCGAACGGGCGATCAGGGAGCCGTGATAAAACAGGCCACTCCCCCCCCCTGCCCCCTCCTCTTTCAGAAGAGATTCCAGTGGCGACCAATCGATAAAATCATACGCCTGCTCCGGCAGAATCGAAAAACAGGGCTGTGCCTCGGCCAAAGCCACCTCTACCCGTCCGGTGGGGTGGGCGCCATCCTGCTGCATGCCGACGGTGGTCATCCCCTGGCGGGCCATCTGTTCCAGCACCCGATCTCCCAGAGAATCCTGCCCCACCCGACTGATAAAAAGGGGGTCCAGGCCAAAACCGGCCAGATGCCAGGCCACATTGAAGGGGGCTCCCCCCAAGACTTCGATGCCATCCTCAAATTGATCAAACAATACTTCGCCGAACAGGATCGGTCGGCCCGATGGGGAAACACCCCCCTTTTGCTGCACTTCGGTCATCAAACATTCCCTTCCCGGCCATTCAGGCCACCCTGTCAGGCGATTAAGAGCTGACATATTGCGACAGATTCCAAGGAGCTGTCAGCCTTGAGATATCATAAAGAAAACCGCACCCCGCTACAAACATCCCCTACTCTCTTTCACCCTTACCCAAAGGAATACCGCCGGAATCCCAAAGGCCGCCATGAGAAAAGCCTGGCTGGACAACCAACAGCCTTGGATTCACCACTTGGAGGAGGCCTGGAAGCACCTCCCAAAGGGAGGCCCTTGGCGACATTGTCGGCAATCTGCTAACTTGTTTGATGGTATTCGTTATAATAGTGACAACAATCAGTCGCATTTCCAAAAACACCAAATTTTGCCTTCCCTCATTCGGTCTCAATGAAGAGGGTATGATTCCCTGGCAAGGAAAACAGCCACTGTGGACCGATAAAGACCACTGTCAATCATAACCAATCATGGCGCGCCCCTTCCGCAGCCGGGAAGGAACCAAAAGATGAAAACAATCAAAGCCTTTATCGTCGATGACGATGTGGATGCCATTAGACTCGCCGCCACCATCCTCTCCAAGGCGGGTTATGAGGTGGCATCAGAAACCGACAGCCGCCAAGCCCTCTCCCGTATTCTCAAGGAGCAGCCCGATTGTGTCCTGCTGGATATCATGATGCCTGACTTGGACGGGCTCCAGCTCTGCGGTAAAATCCGCGCCACCCCCCGCCTCGCCAAGGTCAAGGTGGTCATGGTCTCGGCCAAATCCTATAAATTCGACCGGGAGCAGGCCTTTCGTTTCGGCGCAGATGCCTACTTCGTCAAGCCTATCAAACCCAAATCCCTCCTGGAAGGGTTGGAACGCCTGTTCAGCGACCCAACCACCTGAAATATAAACAACTTCCAATTCGCCACCCAGCCCGGCTGTTACTTGACAGCCAGCAAACAGGGACAGGCCTACCCACTCCGCACCTAAGCGACCCACCCTCCTCGTCCCCCAAATACCATTCTGCTTTCACCTCCAGCCGTATTTTAGATATCGGACCCATGGTTTGACATCCATCAAATAAATACCCGGAATTTCCATTTAAAATTTGTCGATATTGATTTTTCCAACTATACATATAAGGAGATTTTCTGACGGATTTTTTTTTCTTGTTGAATAGGCGTTGGAAAGCCTCCCAGGGTTTTCCAACTGCCTGAGGGCCGATAGGGGGAAAGGCCTCCCCCCCCTCTGAGCCTCAACCTTATCGGCCCCGCTTAACTCCCCCCATATTTTAACCGTTTTTCGCCACCCTGCTCGCCCTTTATCACCCGCCTTATTCGATACCGTGCATCACTTTGTATCGTCACTTTATCCAAAAATGGCACAAGCAACGCGCCTACTTCGCCATTCCCGCACCAGTGGAAATCCAGCAGTCACCCGTGCAAATATCTCGATATCAATGTGTTTCGACCCAAAAAACACCAAGCGTTCTCTGATTTCAAAGGTGCCATCTTCAGGAAAACCCACGCGTAGAATGTGGTGAGCCGCACAAACCGCATCGATCAAGAGTGTCATTCCACTTTAATTTGGAACGACAATACACGCCTCCAGTGAATTTTCGAGCGCGCCATTTTCAAGAAAAACATCGGTATTCCCAGGCTTTTTTTAAAGAACCACTGACTCCTGTTCGATAAACAGGCGGCGGCTCCCAGAAAAAACCGGGTGTAGATGGCAAGTCGGCAGGGTGATCGAGGGGGCAGGTTTTTTTGGGCTACGAATCCATGTTGGTCGCCAGCAACCGGGTGACCTCTTCACGGAGCCAGATGTTGGGGGCGCTTTTGTCCGTACGGGGGTGCCAAGCCAAAGCCAGGCGCAGGGGAGAGGTTTTGAATGGCAGGGGCGAAACAGTCAGCCCCAGAGGCTTGGCCAGATAGTGGGCCGTGCCATCGGGAACGATGCAGATCAGGTCGCTCTCGGCCACCATGAAAGGCACCAGACTCAAGGAGTAGGTCCGGGCAACGATACGCCGTTCTCGGCCCATCTGGGTCAGGGCCTCGTCCACCACTGTGGAACTCATCCCCCGGGGATAGTAGTGGACATGCCGAGCGGCCAAAAACCCTTCCAGGTTGAAACCGTCCTTGAGGAGAGGGTGGTCCGGACGATGGAGGCAGACATAGTGCATCTGAAAAAGACGCCGCAACAAAACCGTGGTCGGCACCCACTGGAAACGGCTGAACACCAGATCCGCCCCGCCATTTTCCAGAATGGAGACTTCGTCATCCCCCCCCACATCCACCAGTTCGATGGTGACCCCTGGTGCGACCTGGGCCAATCTTTCCAGGAGTTGGGGCAGAAGAACCGTAGCGGCATAATCCACCATGCCCAGCCGAAAAAAATGCTCGGATTGGGCTGGCTCGAAGGTCTCCTGCTCCAGAGCCTGACGCACCTGAACCAAAGCCCTGGAAACCGGCCCAGCCAATTCCAGCGCCCGGGCCGTGGGCTCCATACGGTGCCCTGATTTAACAAACAGCGGATCTCCAAAAATTTCCCGAAGCCGCCGCAGGGTATTGCTCATCGCCGCCTGGGTGATGCCCAAGGCACGCCCAGCCCGGGTCACCCCCCGTTCGGTCATGAGGGTATCGAAGGCGACCAGCAGGTTCAGGTCAAATTTGGCAAGATCTTTACGCATCCATGCTCCAACTGCAACACAAGCTCCAACCCCAATACAGCGAAATGTCAGTCATTTATCATTAAAATACAATGATACCTGAATTACCAGGGATTGCGATATATCAAACCCGGATCCAGCCATTTTTCTTCGAAAAGTCAACTGGCTCGGGATCTAATGGCGGTGAGGCAACTGGATATCGCCTACTTTTCTCCGCTGTAATCTGTTACACTGCCTGAATATAAAGCCCCCCATATCAATAAATGACCCCCATTTTTAGACAAAATAGGTTGCACCCTCCTCTAACAAAAGTTACAGTTCGTCACACAATAGAGATCGGAACAATTGTTCCGGTTTGGTGGGGTATGGATACTTTTAGTTTCCCCGCTCCGCCACTAGGCTGGCAGGCAAAGGTCACCCCCCCCTCTACGACCCGACCCTGCCAGCCCCCAGTTCCCCCCTGCTCCTGTCAGAAACAAATTCTGCTCCAAATCCCCTGCCCCTGCTTGATTTTTTTCAACCTTCACCCTGTCATACAAATTCTGGTTCAAAACCGAAAAACCTGCCACAGAGAACACAGAGGTCACAGAGGAAAAGCGTGAAAAACAGCTGATTTTTCCGACGACTACCGGACACGAGCTTGGCTCGATTTTGGTTTTCTCTGTGTTCTCTGTCTCCTCTGTGGCTGAACGTTTTTTTTATTCGACTCACCTGTTAAACCGGAATTGGCATCAGTCTGTTATCGTCGTTCCATTGGGAAAAGGCGCTCCTGAAATCCACTGGAGACACGTATCGTTTTGCTGATAGGGGTAAAAAAAAGGTCGAGGGAAAGTCGGTGCGCCATTCTCAATTGGAACGACCAGACCAACCGACCCTCCAGCATCTGACGAGGAAAAACTGAAAAAAAGAGAAAACTGAGTAGAAAAAGATAAAAAGAGAGAAAAAAGAGTCCGGGGAAAAGTTCAAAAAGGAAGGGTCGAACTATTTGAAGGATTGCACCAGAGAACCCACCACCAACGCCCAGCCATCCACCAACACAAACAAAATCAGCTTGACCGGCATGGAAATCACCAACGGTGGCAACATCATCATACCCATGGACATGACCACACTGGCCACCACCATATCGATGATCAAAAAGGGGAGATAGACCATGAAGCCGATCTGAAAGGCGGTCTTCAGCTCTGAAATCATGAAGGCGGGAATCACCAGCCGCAGGGGCACATCCGCTGGATTTTGCGCCTTTTCCACGCCGGAAAGCCGCATGAAAAGCTCCAGATCCTTCTCCCGGGTCTGGCGCATCATAAAGGAGCGAATCGGCACCACAGCCCGATCCCAAGCGGTCTCTTCGTTGATCTGCTTATCCAGATAGGGCTGAATGGCGTCGTTGTTGACCCGATCAAATACCGGCCCCATCACAAAAAAGGTGATGAAAAGAGCCAGGGCAATCAGTACCTGGTTGGGGGGTTGGCCTTGGAGTCCCAAAGCCTGACGCACAAAAGACATCACCACAATCACCCGGGTAAACGAGGTGACCATGACCAGCAGGCCGGGGGCCAGGGAAAAGAGGGTGAGCAGGGCCAGAATCTGCAGGCCGATACCGACCTGCTCAGGATCAGCCTGACCGGTGACACTGCCGGTATTAAAGCTCAGTTGCGGGAGATTGACCTCAGCGGCCCAGGCGACAACGGGAGCCCCAAACAAAACAGCCAGAATGGCGACAATCGCCACCCCTGCCGTGACAACGGGAACTCTTGCTGTCAAACGCCTCACCGGGTGACCTCCTCCGGCGGAGCAAGCTCTTTGCCGGACACTTCCGCCAACATCGATATCCGATCCCGCGTGACGCCGATCAGCCAGGCCTGTTCTCCAACCTTGACCAGGCGCACCCCGACACCGGGGGCCAGATTTCGGCCATCCATCACCTGGATGGGACCGCCGCCACCCAACCCCGGTTGAAATCGTTTACCAAAGCGAACCACCAAGGCCGCCACCACAATCAATAGCATCAAGAAGCCGGCAACCCGAACCCCCTGCCCCAGATAGTCGATCACCACGGGTGATCCCTCTCCGGCGGCAAATGCCAAGGCAGGCAGCCACATCCCGAAGCAAAGCAGCCCGACCACCCCCATGGCCCGCCCCCAACCCATCAGCGCAGATTCTCCAGACGTTCAGACAAGGAGACGATATCGGTGATGCGCACCCCCAACTTGTCTTTGATCATCACCACCTCACCAAAGGCCAAAAGCCGATTGTTGACGTGGATTTCCAAAGGATCGTCAGCCTCCTTTTCCAGCTCCACCAGGGATCCCTTGTTGAGTTTCAGGAGATCCTTGATCTGCATTCGGACATGCCCCAACCGCACCGAGACATCCAGGGGGACATCCATGAGGAGTTCGAGGTTTTTGGGGATCCCCCCCCCCTCTTCATCTTCGTCCAAGCCATTGAGGTCCATCGCCGAGATTGGGCTCGCCGCCTCCTCAAAGCCTTCCTCTTCCATATCCATCTCTTCGCCGAGATCTTCCGCCATACCATGCACTCCCCGGATTAACGATTCACTCGGAATCGGTAATGATCTGGGTAACCCGTACCGCCCGCTTCCCGTTCACAACGCCGGCCAGCCCCTTGAATTTGGTCTTGCCCTCTACTTCGATGGGCATCTCTTCGGACATGTCGTTGTTAAACTCCACCACATCTCCGACTTTCAAATTAAACATATCCCCTACCGTCATCGTCGCCCGGGAAACCACTGGTGAAAGCTTAACCGCCACGTGGTTGAGTTCATCCACCAAGGCGGCCATCCAGGCGGAGGAACCTTCCACGGCATCCCGCTGCTGGAAACCCACCTTCAGCTGCTGCTTGAACAGCTCCAGGATTACCGATGGGAAGCAGACCGTCAACGTCCCTTCAAACTCTCCGATCTCCACAGAAAAGGTGATCAGAAAGACCGTCTCATCCAGGGGCATCACCGCCGCGAATTGAGGCTGATTTTCCCAACGGGTCAAAACCAGCCGAAAAGCGGGATCGAGCTTTTTCCAGGAGAGTTCGATCTGCTCCCGGGTGACATCCATGATTCGGTCGATCACCTTCATTTCGAAGGGAGAAAAATTACGGAAAGGCCGCTCTGAATCGCCGCTGCCACCGAAAAAACCTTCGAGAATATGATACATCACCTCCCCGTCGATGGAAATCAGCGCCATGGACTGGGAAGGCTCCACCCGGAGAATATCGATAAAGATCGGCGGATCAAGGCCGTGGAGAAAACGACCGAAAATTTGATTGATGGTGGCCTTGGGCTGAACATGTACTTCCCGGCCCACCTTTTGGCTCAGTTTAAAGGAGAGCTGAGAGGCCAGATGTTCGTTGATGAGATCCAAGCCCGGCAGAGCACCCACCCGGATGGCGGTCTTCTGGCCGAAGTAAAAAGAGGTAACCTGCTTCTCCTCGCTGGGAGCTGGCATATCCTCATCGACCCCTTCCAGGTCGATGGAGCCCTCTTCGAGCCCTGTCATCAGGGCATCGATCTCTTCGGTAGAGAGAATCTGAGACATGGTTGATTACCGCCTTTACCCGACAGCCTTCACACGCTACTGAATAACGAATTCGGTGAAATAGACCCGTTTGACGGTGCCGTTCACCAGAAGGGCGTTAATTCTCGACAACAGCTCCTCACGCAGACGGAATTTGCCTTCCAGGGCCTGCAACTCCTTGGAGTTTTTGGAGGTAAGCAGCGCCAGAATGATATCCTGCAACTGGGGCTGCCGCCGTTCCAACTCCGGCCTCAGAGCTTCGTTGTCCATCTCCAGCTGGATGGTGGTTTTCAGATAACGGTTGCCCCGGGATTCGTTCAGATTGACCACGAAGGGGTCGAGTTTAAACATCTCCCCGACCAGCTCCACGGGATCCTTGGGCTCCGCCTGTTCCTGGGGGTCCACCTCCTCAGTCTCGACAGCCTCTTGGGTGGCCGTCGAATTGCCAAGGAACCAACCACCCCCCGCTCCGATCAAGAGGGCTACCACCGGCAAGATGATCTTGCCCATGCCACCGCCACCACCTTCTGATTCTTCTTCCTGACCTTCGTCTTCCGCCATGACGCACCTTTAGGGAATAAACCGCGAGTGTTGGAACTTATCAAGTTATAAGAAAAAACAGCATTTCACAACGTTCCCCACCAAGCCAGGGATTTCAGGCTCAATTCACCGAAAAACCGACCAGCCGGGTGCACGCCCCCTTCGATAATACCCGGGGGCGGCTATCTGGCTAGGGATATGGAGGGAAAAAATCAGGGGTTACCGCTTGAGGGCCAACAACTCTTCCAGCATGCCGTCGGAGACGGTCACGATGCGGGAGTTGGCCTGGAAGCCCCGTTGAGTGGCAATCATCTGGACAAATTCACCGGCCATGTCCACGTTGGATTGCTCCAGGGCATAGGAGATGATGCTCCCCAGACGACCACTCTCAGGCTCGCTCACCCGGGGAACCCCGGAAGTGTTGGTTTCGCCAAAAAGATTGGAACCCACCTGATCCAGGTTCATCTCATTATCAAAGTCCACCAGGGAGATCTGATAAAGGGATTTGGACTCACCGTTGGTGTAAACACCGACGATGGAGCCATCCGAATTGACGGAGATGGAATCCAGGAAACCCGTGGGATAGCCGTCCGGGTCGAGGCTCAGGGTGGTGGAATCGGTGGCATACTGCACGGTGCCCAGGCGACCGGTGTTATCGTCAACGCTACCGGTGGTGGATGTCAGCGTAAAGCTCATGTCGGTGACATCGGCCTTCATATAGTCGTTGGTGGAGTCACCGTAGCTGTCCAAAGCATCTCCGAAGTCAAAGAGAATGTCCTGGGCTTCTGATCCATCAAAAGTGATGGAGAGGGGTACGGAACCTTCTGTCAGCAGATAACCGGACGTATCGAAGGTCAGGGTACCGGGGGTGTAGGTGGCGCTGGTGGCGTCTGCCGTGGTGGGCTGGGCGATTTCGGTATAATCACCGGTGCCGGTGGCTCCTTCCAGCTCTTCGGTGGGGGCAACCAGGTGCCACTCCCACTCGTTGTCGTCGATTTTGCGGAAATGAACCAACAGGGTATGGCGCTCCCCCTGGGCATCATAAACCGGCACCGAGGTCTGGAAGTTGTAGCTCTCCGGATCGTTGGGATCATAAGGATAGGTGGTGTCGGAAATAATTTCTGCCGTGGAATCGAGATTCAATTCCAACTCTACCAGGTTGGTCTGCCGGGGTTCGGCGGTCTGATAGGCGGAAAGATCGATATCGGTGGTGCCACCGGTGGCCAAGCCGCTCTCATCCAGAGCCCAGCCCTGGAGAATCATGCCGCTGTTGGTCACCAGATTGCCGTTCAGGTCCAGCATGAAATCACCAGCCCGGGTGTAATAATAGCCATCCGATCCAGTGGAAGAGCTGGCATCGTCCCGGACCATGAAAAAGCCCTGGCCGTCGATGGCCAGATCGGTCGCGCTGGTGGTGGAACTGAAAGAACCCTGGGTCATATCCTGATCCACGGCGGCAAGCGCCACTCCGGTTCCCACCTGGTTGGCGGAATTGGCGCCGGATCTACCCACGGTCTGGATCAAGACATCCTCAAAGGTGGTCCGACTTCCCTTGAAGGCCGTGGTGTTGGCGTTGGCCAGGTTGTTACCGATGACGGTCATCGCTTCGCTCAGGTTCGTCAAAGCGCTTGATCCAGCGTACATTGCTTGCAAAATGGACATTTATGCTCTCCCAAAAAGTCGACCGCCCGTTTCCCGGGTTCAGTCGTCCGTCTTTTCTATCTAGCCGTCTGCCTCTTCTACCCGGCGAATGTCTTCAAAAGCGACTGCGTATCCATCAATATCCAGAACCGGACCGGAGTCGTCATTGATGACCCCCGTCACCCGTCCGGATTGCAGTGTTGTGATCTTGCTGGTATCCCCATTTTCCATCCAGGCGGCAAAGGTGTAGCTGCCGTCCGAAAGCAGCGGGTCATCGATGGCCAGGGTCCACTCGCCGACACCATACTCTTCAGGGGCCAGCTCCATCGCCAGGTTGCCGTAGGAATCATATATTCCCACCGTCACCGATCCCGCTTCCGACAGCTCGAAGGCCACTTCGCCATGACCATCCTCAACCGTCATCACGTTGCCTTCCACCACCACATCCCGACCGATATAGGAGACCGCCTGATTCAGCTGATCCACACCCAGAGTCGAAAGCAGTTCCGTCAGCAGTTCATTGGTGGTCTGCTGCTCACCCAAGCCGGTGAAGGTAGCGAGCTGAGCGGTAAACTCGGTGTTTTCCATGGGCTCCAGAGGATCCTGATATTGCAGCTGGGTGGTCAGCATGTTGAGAAAGTCCAGTTGCAGATCTGCAGCCTCGGTGGAGCTGGTGGAAAAGAGATCCTCGTCGGTGCCATACAGAGGAACGGTGCTGTCTAAAAGGGATACGTCCATTGATTCTCTCCGGCTGGCCCGGGCTGCTGGTAACGGGACGATCCCCTCACCTGCCATCATGCCCTGCCATCTTCGTCAGCTTGTTGTTCGCTTATCTCTATTCCAACATCCGTGCCACATCTACAAACTGAAAAAATGGGCATTTTTCAGGCTTTTTTTGACCTTTTTGGACACAAACCGGTCAAACGGACCCTTTTTCCACTTCAGGACCCGGAACTCTTTGCCTCAGAGGGTGGCAACTATTGCCCCCCTGCAAAGGTTGCCTGATGGGGGTCAGGCAAAAACATTCAGTGCCGAGCCGTCATCCACCACATGGGGGATCCCCCCCAGCACCTGCTCGGTCACCTCATCCAAACCGCTCTTGGCGTGACCTCCCCCCGGGGAGCCCTCCTCAGAGTCCCCCCCTTCCCCACCGGCCCACTCCCACTCCGGCTGACCGCTGCCATCATCCACCTGGACCTGCACATCACCAAACGCGATATTTTGCTTGGCCAGGGCCTCCCGCAGCTGATTCATATGGCGGTTCAGCAGATCCTTGGCATTTTCATTATCGGTATTGATCATCAGGTTGAGGCGACCCTCTTCATCCATCTGAAATTTCAGATTGAGGGTACCCAGATCTTTTGGATCCAGGGTGAGGCGCATCTGGTCCGGGGCGCCGGGGCGGCTGATCAAAATGGGACGCCCCACCCGCTGGGCCAGCTCTTCACCGAATGAGGGGGAAGCCGCAGAGAGGGCCCCCTTCATGGTGACGCCACTCTTGGCCGCAGCCGCTCCCGTAGAAGCCTGACGCAACCCCGAAAGAAGATTGTTGTCCACATCCTCACCGATGGAGGCGGACATGAGTTCGGAAAAATTCACCGGCCCCTTGGACGCCTGCTGGGCCGTGGCATTGGGAGAGGCAGGCAGGGCAAATCCCTGGGCCTGTTTGCCAGCCATTTGGGCCGCAGCCTTGGCCTCGGCTTCGCTCATGGGTGCCCCGTTCAATTCAACGGCACCCTCCCCCCCACCTTCAGCCTGACCGGCAAAAAACGTCCCGGAACTCAAGCGGGCTTCTGTTTTGGCATGGCGTGAGCTTGTTTCCCGATGGCGACGGGTAACCGTGCGACGGGTTTGACCTTCCGCCTCAGCGGCAACTCCCCCTTGGACATCCTCTTCAGGGGTCTCGTTGCTGCGGCTCTCTTCGTTGGCAGCGCGGGCGGTTTCCGAAGAGGTTTCCGGTTTGTTTTCAGTGCTGACCGGTTTGGCGGAAGTGACCGCCTCATCGAGCATTTTTTGGAAGTCCGACGGCGACCCATCCGCCTCGGAAACTTCCGGCTGTTTGATCTGTGGAGCAGCTCCGGGACCTGAAAGTCCAGGCAGTGGTGTGGCAAAGGGTGTCATTGCTTCCCTTTCTCAAGCAAACGGTTCAAAGGGTTTGTTTTCCTGTTCGACCCTATACTATTCAACCCCCGTGCCAACACAGTTTTTTGCTTGTTTTCAACAAGTTACGATAAATATTTAACAATTTCAGGCAGGACAAAGATACCCGGACAGGCGTTTTTTACCGGGTCCACATGGCCTCTCTTGCCGGGTTCAGAGGATGGGGGTCACAGATCAGAAGGGCAGATTTAGAGGATATTGTGATTCCAATTGAAAATGACACATGCCTTCCCTGATACGTCATTCCCGCGAAGGCGGGAATCCAGAGAGGTAAAGTTTGCCCTCAAGAAAAATGGAAATCTTCAGAAAAGTTGTGTTTTTCAATCATTCTGAACTGTTGCGTGTGAAGCTCTGGATTCCCGCATTCGCGGGAATGATAAACATCTAGCCGACCCCCTAAACGAGCGTATCCTTAGTTGACAGAGCAATCAACGCAGGAAAGCCCGAATCAGGAGGTCGTGATGAAACTATACGGTGCCATCGATCTGCATTCCAACAATTCTGTGGTGGCTGTGTTGGACGAACAGGACCGAGTGGTTTACCAGAGCCGTCTGGCAAATGATCTGGGGACCATTATCCAGGCGCTTTTTCCTTACAAGGGGAGGTTGCAGGGCCTTGTCGTAGAGTCCACGTATAACTGGTACTGGTTGGTTGATGGTTTGATGGAATCTGGGCATACAGTCCATTTGGCCAACACAGCGGCGATTCGCCAATACGAAGGACTGAAATATTCTGATGACAATCATGATGCTCGGTGGCTGGCTCACATGTTGAGGCTTGGTGTTTTGAAAGAGGGACACATTTATCCCAAAGAAGACCGTCCACTTCGGGATTTATTGCGTAAGCGTGCTCAATTGGTAGGCCAGAGAACGGCTCAGATGCTCAGTATTCAAAATTTGTATGCACGAAACAGCGCCAAGCGGATAACGGCTAACCAGATTCGGAAAATGACGGAAGCGGATGTCGATCTGGAAGTTGCCGATTTTCATCTTGGCATGGCCATCAAGAGTAATTTGGCGGTATTTAAGTGTACTGAAGTTTCACCGATTCATGTAGCTTTGGATCATGCGGCCAAGCCCAACAACACGGATACCAAAGGATTTCGTGAGGGATTGTGTGGTGCTGGGAAAACCCGCGAAAAATCCTCCGACAAAGCCACTTTCGCGATTGTTCATCGGAGGTCTGAGAAGGCAAAACTGGCCCTTCCTTTGACCTTATGCTGGCGCTGGGGAGAGGCCGCCAGTTTGGAGGCATAGATCCAGGTCACGGTCATGGCCATCATGCAAAAGTTCAGATGGTTTGTCACCGCGAAGGAGTTGCGAGCTTGGCT
>JADFZT010000025.1 GCA_015232395.1 Magnetococcales bacterium
GGGGGGGGGGGCACTGGGGGGGCTCAGAGTGCCCACGGCTGGCTGTCCCCGATTCCGGGATACCGTTCCATTTTCGGGGGGGGGGGCCAGGGGCATACCGGGTGGGGGTGGCGCCTCCGGAGGGGGAGCCACTTCCTGCTCCTCCGACAGATTGCCCCGCACTGGGCGGTTGGCCGACTGTTCCTGCATCTCCTGCACCGGACGCTGTTCCAGCTGTTCCCCGTCGTTGGTCTTGATCTCCTGGGGGGCCTGGGTGTGAGCTGTTTGCTCCACCAGAGGATTGTTGAGACCGAGAACAGTGCCGGCTGGTATGGGATTGAGCATTTTCCATTCTCCACGGCGTTAATGAGGGCGTACGCACGCCTTCTTAATCTATCTATCGACAGTGGCAAGAAGAGAGTTAAGCATTTTTTTCGTTTTGGGTGATTTTTTTTGCGAAATCCTTTTCAAGGAGCGTCCAATTCCTTGAAAAACAATCTGTAACCCGCTTAAATAAAAGAAAATTCAGCTGATTTTTCTCTGGCCCGGCCCAGAAATCAAAAGCCACCTTCAACCCTCCCCTTTACCGTCCAACGACTGGAGCCACCATGTCCCTCGCCCTGTTTGACCTGGATGACACCTTGATCGCCGGAGACAGCGATTATCTCTGGGGCCGTTTTTTGGTGGATCACAAAGTAGTGGAAGAAGCCCACTATGAGCGGGAAAACAGGCGTTTCTATGACGATTATCTCCAGGGCAGCCTCGATATCCAGGCCTATCTACGTTTTCAGCTGGGTTATCTGGCAAAACACGACATGGAAACGCTCAACCGATGGCATACCGCCTTCATGGCAGATAAAATCACTCCCATCATGCTCCCCAAAGGGCGTGCTCTGCTGGAGCACCATCGTCAGCAAGGGGACACCCTGATGATCATCACTGCCACCAACCGCTTCGTCACCGGCCCCATTGCCCAAGCCTTTGGTGTCGATCATATTCTCGCAACCGAGCTGGAAGTAGCCGATAACCGCTTCACAGGCCACCCTCAAGGGATACCCTGCTTTCGGGAAGGCAAGGTGACCCGTCTGCAAGCCTGGCTGCAAGAGAGCGATCTCTCCCTGGCAGGCAGCCACTTTTACAGCGACTCCCACAACGACCTGCCCCTTCTGGAGATGGTAACCCACCCGATAGCAGTGGACCCGGACGACAAGCTCCGCAAGGTGGCCCAAGAACGGGGCTGGGAAATTCGCTCCCTGCGCTGACGCTCTCATCTGCTTCAGCTAAACCCTTCACACCACCTCTCGACCCGGATCATCCCATCAGGATCACCCCTCTTTTGGCCCACACATCACCGGCCAGATGAAGCGGGTATCGGCTGGGATGATCTCTCCTGTGGTGGCTTTATAAGGCAGGTTAACCCGTTTTTGTACCTCTGACAGCTTCTTGATCACATGGCTGCCAGCTGCGGCCCCTCCAGATAAAGCGCCAGGGGATGGATAGAACGGGCATAAGGGGGAAACATGGATGGATTCTCCTAAAAAACAGAAACGTCTTTTGGATGGCAATGAAGCCCCCATCATCCCCTACCCCAACCCGCTTCTGCAACAACCCGATGGCCCGATAAGCCGACCGCACCCATTTTTTTCTATCCGCCTCCCCCCCTCGGTTCACCTCTGACCTCCCCTGCCCTCTGAAAAAAAAATGGAATCCGTGGGGTTGCAAATTTCTGGAATCGATCCCATCTGTCAGGGTGAGCGGCCACTCACATCGACCAAAACGCCCAAGAGGCTTAATGACAGACAGGAGAAATGACATGGCACGCATCCACTACACCCCGTTTCAATCCGTTCGCGCCCTGCAAGGGGAACTGAATCGCTTTTTCGAGGCTTCCGCCAGTGGCTGCAACGCCCACCGGATGGCCACCGAACTCCCCCTGAAGGTGGATATCCTGGAAAATGAAAACCAGGTCATCCTCCAAGCGGATGTGCCGGGGTTGGAGCAGAAGGATATTCGCATCAACGTCGAAAATGGTCTCCTCACCATCAGTGGTGAGCGTCGACAGGAAGAGGAACAAAAATCTGCCGGGATGCATCGTCAGGAGCGGGCCTTCGGCCAATTCAGCCGCACCTTCCGGCTCCCCAATGTGACCGATCTGGATAATATTCGGGCCAGCTGTAAAAATGGCGAACTGCAAGTCATCCTGCCCAAGCGGGAAGAGGCCAAAGCCCGGGAAATTCCGGTAACCGTCCACTAAGTCCTCAGGCTTCGAGGAATCAAGATAGCCCTACATAAACCGGACGCCACCCCAACAAGATCCAAATATTCAAACAGATTTCTCCCTCCTCCGGCGCTTGCCTCTTGATGCTGAAATCAGGTCGGCAACTGCTGGAGAGGGGGAGAGAGGTCCCCTCCCCTTTCATACCTCACGTTGACACAACCCGCCCCAAGGCAGCTTCCAAACTCATCTTTTCCAGACACCAAAAAAACCAGATTGAAGCCACCCCTGGTCATCCCTTTCCCTCCCCCAGGGACGACTCTTCCCGCACCCCGTCAAGACCCCCTGTTTATTACCGGACAGATGGCTGGAAAACAGTATCTGGAGCTGGATTTACATGTTAGAATTCAAGTCGCTTTTCAAATTTGGGAGGGACGAATATTCATCTCCCGCCGGTGATGTGGATCCATGGGGGAAAAATCCCGGTTTTTCCCTGCACGGGGATGGTTTTCGTCACTCTGGCTTTCAGAGGAAGAAGGGGGGGAGGGTGGCATTTCCGATGACCATTCAAAAAAAATTGCTCACCAGTGGCATTTTGATGGGGTTTTTGCTGTTCTGTGTTCTGGGTCTCACCCTCTTTTTCTTTCATCGGCTCGAAGCAGGCTTTGAATCCATCGTTGAATCGTCCGGCATCGGCCTGAGAGATTCCGCCACCGCCGCTGCCACCATCGATACCGTGGATCAAGACCTGGCCGCCGCCACCAAACGAATGGTCAACATCTCGGATGAGATCGCCCGGACCAACATGACGGTGCGCATTACTGAACGAAAAGTGCGTGCCATCTCCAATACTCTGACGGAACTGACGGATGTCGTAGAAGATTTTTATGAGGATCTCCCCGATGGAGAGGCCCGCTACACCCTGGAGGATGTCGCCGACAGTGTGTCCGATCTTCAGGATTCCACCAAACGGGAAGCTTTGGTGGGCTTGGGAATATCGGTCAACCGGATGAAGCAATTTACTGAGGAGCTTGCCCTGGAAGCGGCCCGACTGGAAAAGCTCTCCAGCGAACTCAATCGTAGTGGCGCCCTCAGTCAAACCGTCAGCACCGCCAACACCCGAATCCGCGATCTTTCCCAGGATTTCGGTGGCCGTATTCAATCCAACCGCAACTTTATCGCCGGTATCCTGATTCTTTTTCTCATCGCTCTCATCTCGGTCACCGTCTATCTCACTCGCAGCGTTGTCCGCTCCACCAAGGCTTCCGCTCAAAGAACCTTCGATCTCAGCGAAGGAGAAGCAGACCTGACCAAGCGGATTCCCATCGAAAATGAAGACGAAATGGGTGTGGTCGCCCACAACGTCAACCGCTTCATCGAAAAACTCCTGGGTATCGTCTGGGAAATCACCTATCAGGTACACGCCATCGAAGCCGCCTCCGAAGAGTTGGACGAAACCAAGGACCGCTTCAAAAAAGGTATTCAAAAACTAAAAAACCAATTCGACACAGTCCAGGAGCATGCCAATCTGCTGATGGCAGAATTGCGGCAGATCGAACAGGCTGTGGAGAGCACCGTCGGCCAAACCCAAACCTTGGCTACATCAGCCCAGGAGTTGGACAACAACCTGGCCCAGATGGCCGCCGCCACCGAGGAGGCCTCCACCAACCTCTATTCCGTCGCCTCCTCTGCCGAGGGGATGACCGGCAACATTGCCGAGGTCAATGAAAGCCTGACCCACGTCCATTCAGCGGTTACCCGGGTATCCGGAGCGGTGGACGGCCTGACCAGTGGTCTGGACGGCACCCGACAACGGTGCGTCTCCGCCACCCAACAAGCATTGGAGGCTGAAGGCCATGCCCAGGAAACCCTGAACGTAATGGATCAATTGGCCGGCTCCGCCATGGAAATCGATGAGGTGATCCAACTGATCAACTCCATCGCCGATCAAACCAACATGCTCGCCTTGAACGCCTCCATCGAAGCGGCTGGCGCTGGAGAGGCGGGCAAGGGGTTTGCGGTGGTGGCCAACGAAGTAAAAGAGCTGGCCCAACAGACTGCTGACGCCACTCGGATGATCGAAAACAAAACCTCCGAGATCCAACAAAATGTCGGCCTGGCCGGGGAAGCCACCCGGCAGGTCTCAAGCCTGGTCAGCTCCATCAATATCGCCAACAACAACATCACCCAATCGGTCAACGAACAGATGGCCGCCGTGGAAGAGATTTCCCGCTCCATGGGAGAGGTCGCCCAAGCCACCGACAGCGTCACCACCAACTCCCACGACCTGGAACAGGCGGCAGGGGATGTCGCCCGGGCTGCTCGGGAAGTGGGACTCGGGGTGGAAGAGGTCTCCAAGGGGAACAATGCCGTAAAAAATGTCGCTTTGCAGGTCTCCGAAGCCGCTGTTCACGTCAAGGAGGAGACCGAAAAGGTCAACTATTCCTCCAAACAGGTCGGCAACCTCTCCTCCCGGGTGATGGATGAGATGAACATCGCCTCGGTCTCCACCAATCGCCTGACCACCAGCATCAATTTTTCCTTTGTGGAACTGGTCACAAGCATCGCCAACTCCATCGACGAGCTTAATCAGGCTGTCGCCCAGTTCAAGATCGGCACCGAGCCCTTCAATCTGGAAAACCTGATGCAAAACTATTTCCGTTCCATTCTAATCCTGCAACACGCCATCGACCGCTGTGAAGGAGAGCAGTTTCTGGACAGTATCGAACTCCCCCCCTTCGAAGAGTCGGAATTTTATCAATGGTGGGAGACAGATGGACGAAAACGTTTTTCCGATTTGGGGGGAGAGGAGTGTTTTGCCATGGAACAGATCCTCCACCAGGAAGCGGCGGCGGCTCTGGAACGGGCCAAAGCCTGCACCACTCGGGAGGATTACGGCAATCTAATCAAATCATTGGAAATTTTTGGTGGTGAGCTACGTCCGAAAATTTTTAATAATCTGAAAAATCTCTACATTCGGGCCGCCATGAAGGAGCCTGTTGAATAGTTGAATAATCGTCGTGCGCCTCATAAACGCCCTCCCCTTTGATAAACGCCCTGCCCAGGAGAAGAATAATCCCTGGGCAGGTTCGAAACACCACGCCCCCCTGCCCTCTATCTCTTAAAAACCGTTCCTCCCCCCTGAATTTGTCCCCCTCATCCCCCTGCTCTCCACTCCTTAAATCAGCCCTTTGATCCTGTCTGGTGCGTTTTTGGCTTGAGAATGGTAAAAAGAGCCTGGAACTGACAACCGACTGTTTAACCCAACTCAATCATCCCCGTCATGGGGAACAGGCAACCCATGAAACGTTTTCGCTACGGCGTTGGTTTTCGGATATTCATGAGCATTGCGGCGATGGCCTTTTTGACCATCATTGCCAGTGCCGTGGGTATCCATACTTTTCGAGTATTCCAGGATGGTCTCAAGCAGATCACTGTAGAAGAGATGGAAAAGATGGCTGCAGCCTATGAGGCTGCCCGACTGAGTGAAGCCATCGTCACCTCCTCCACCAACCTGGCCACTGCCAATAGCCAGTCAGCACGGCAAATCCGAATGCTCAGGCTCACCGATCAGGTGGCCGATATGAAGGCACTCACCCAGCGGCTGGTCAAGTTGGGCATCGGCCAGGAAAAGCTGGCTACCATCCGGGAAAACCGTCGGGATCTGGCCAAAAATCTGGAACGGCTCAACGCCCTCATTGAAGGCCGTCTCCAAAGCCGCGACCTCCACAAAAAGCAACTGGAGGAGGTGCTGGCCTTGAAAAACCGGCTTTTCGAGCTGGCCGGCCAATCCCTTTTTGCCCCATCCAGCCATTCCTTGCCTCCCGCTCTGGAAAACAGCTCCCAGGCCGATAGCGATTCCCTGAATTCCAGCAACACCCTCACCCCCTGGGGATCGGCCCTGGACCGGGTATTCGAACTGATTCTGGAGGGATTTACTGCCACCGATGTACAAAAAATCCGTGAGCTTTCCCTCTTGGCTGCACTGGCTCTGGAAGAGGTGGAACCTCTGCTGCAAAGCGCTCCAGGTGAGCAGGGGGCTGAACTTTGGACCTCTTTTCAGGATTTGCGCCAACTGGTGACCGGCAACAACAATGTTTTCCAGCTGGGCAAAAGCCAACTGCTTCTTGAAAGGCGAGGGCAGGCGGTCTTAAGCCGCAACAAGTTTTTTTCCGACCGCTTTGTCACCACCCTCCATCAATTTCGTGATGAAGTGCGCAATCAGATTGCCGGGCATAACCAATCCCTGGTTAAATTCGCCTCCTCCCGGGCCAATCTTCTGGCCTTGATCGCCCTGGCCTGTAGCGGCACCGCCATCTGGCTGCTTTTTTTCGTCACTCGCGGCATCATCAACCGCCTGGGAGAGTTGCAGGAGGCCATGAGCCGTCATGCCCGGGGTGAAGAGGCCCCCATGCCCCAGCTTGCTGAGGATGAAATTGGTGAGATGGCCCACTCTCTGGGCTGCTTTGTGGAGGCGATCCGCAAACGGGAGGCCGCACTCAGTCAGAGTGAACAACGCCTGCGCCTGGCGATGGAGGTGAGTGGGGCCGGGGTTTACGAGCACGCCATTCCCTTTACCAAGGCAGGTTATTTCAGCGATCGCTGGCAGGATATTTTGGGTTCACCTCCCAACCCCGACCAAGAGAGCCTGGAGGAGTGGACCACCAAAGTTCTTCATCCGGAAGATTGGGAAATTTTTTCCACCGCCTATGGGGCTTTGGTGAGTGGTCGTCAGGCCAGTATCAACATGGATCTTCGGTTTGGCCCATCAACTGACAACACCCACCACGTTCAGTGGCGAGCCATGGCGGTCACCCATCAAGAAGACGGCGAGGAGCGCGTCAAAGGGGTGGTGGGGCTCATCCTCGACATTACCGAACGCAAAAAAATTGAAAATGAACTCCGCCTGGGCCGTTTTTCCTTCGAAAACATTCACGATGCCGTCTTCTGGATCACTCCCGAGGGCAAGCTTTCCTTCGTCAACAAGGCAGCCTGCCGCCTTTTGGGTTATAGCCGAAAGGAGTTGATCGGCATGGGGATCTCGGAAATGGGGTCCAAACTGCCCAAAAGAATTTGGCCCAAGCACTGGCCGGAGATGGGTGGCCGGGAAAAAATATTTTTCGAGACCGTTGCCCGACGCAAAGATGGTTCGGTCTTTCCGGTGGAGGTGAACGCCAGCCTGTTGGAGCAACCCAACCAGGCGTTTCATCTGGCTTTTATCCGGGATATCAGCGAACGCAAACGCAACGAGGGATTGCGGGAGGCCAAACTGGAGGTGGAGGCCGCCAGCCAAGCCAAAACAGCCATTTTGGGAACCCTGGGCCACGAAATTCGCGCCCCCATGGATACCATTATCAATACCGGTCAGCTCCTTTCCGAAGCCAAGCTCCCCACCGCGCATAAAATGCTCGTCGAGCGCCTCATGCGCCACAGCGAGGTTCTCTTTTCACGCATCAACAACATTCTCGACTTTTCCAAGATTACCAGTGGTGAAATCTCCCTGGAACAGGTGCCTTTCGATCTCACCGAACTGGTCCGGGAGGTCAAAACCGGATTTCAGTTGATGGTCCGGGATTCCGGAGTCACCTTCAGTGAATCCATCGACCCGAATCTCAGGGCCATGCGCTTGGGGGATCCCAGCCGGTTGCGGCAGGTGCTCTTGAACCTGGTGAGTAACGGCATCAAGTTTGCCCCTGAAGGCCGTGTTGAGTTTCGGCTGGAGTCCGACCCCGGCTATCCCGACGGGGTGCGCTTTTCGGTGCTCGATTCAGGCCCCGGTATTCCCCAGGAGTTGCGGGGGACCATTTTTACCTCCTTTTCCCAGACTGGGCCGGAACTCACCCATCGATTGGAGGGTGGTTTGGGGTTGGTCATCTGCAAGGGGCTGGTAGAGCAGATGGGTGGACGGATTTGGGCGGAAAGCGAAGAGGGCAAGGGAAGTGGCTTTTTTGTCAGCCTGCCCCTGGAAACCATCGTGATCAAGGGCAAACGCAAAGAGGATCGCAAGGAAAAGGAGCGCGCTGAAAAAAAACTGAAGAGCCCCCCCATGCAAATTCTCATGGCGGAAGATTCCGAGGGGGATGCCCTGCTCTTTCAGAATCATCTCAAAAAAATTCACCACCATCTGGTATGGGTCGAAGATGGCATGCAGGCAGTGGAGCATTTTAAAACCCAGGCGTTTGATCTGATTTTGATGGACATTGAAATGCCCCAGATGGATGGTCTGGCCGCCGTGCAGGAGATCCGCCGTCTGGAGCAGGAGCTGGGTCGATCGCCTGCTCCCATTGCGGCAGTCACCGCCAACGCCACTGAGGCTGATCGAAAAAAATGTCTGGATGCGGGTTTTACCATGCACATGGCTAAACCCATCAAGAAAAAACAGTTTCTACGAAATCTGGGGCGCCTGACCCACCAGTTTCGCCGCAAGCGGACGCACAAAAAAGACAATTGAGTTGAGGTGGCGGGGAGTAATGGTATAGCCGTGCTGTTTAAAAAAATGGACACACTCTCCTGACTCGCCATCCTGGCAAAGATGGGAGTCTGGAGAGAAAAAGTTTGCACTCAAGAATAATTCATACCTGATCCCAATCGGTTATCTCTTTCAGGCAGTGGGAGAGTGCTCTCCATGCTGCTGCCTGGTATAGCGGGCCACCATGATGGGAGAACGCCAGCCTCCAGCTGCCATCACCCGGTCAAACTCCACCCCTTCACCCACCATGTCTTGAACCGCGCCTACCCGGCAAGAGAGACCTGAAATCCCCGCAGGATCGAGCCCAGCCTGACGAGCCAACCGTTGGAAAGCCCGTGCAACCCCCCGATCACTCAACCGCCCCCCTACCCGGCTCGCCTTGTCGATGGAACGAAACAGAGGACCGTTGTGGATGGCGCCATCCGCTATCCAGCGCTTGAGTAGCGAGACTGTTTTGGCATCCATGTGGCGGATGTTACCGGGCTCCTCGCCGGCAAAATCGAGAACCACCCAGGCGGTGCCGTCATCACGAAAATCGATGGCCTCCAGATCCAGATTGGCCAGTTCAGTGCGGCGCAACAGGGTATCGTAAGCCACGGTCACCATGGCCAGATCCCGACGATCCCGCAAATGACCGTGATCGTTGGCCAACATTTTATTGATGGTGTTGCGACGAATGGGCCGAACCCGCTGCACCTGGCTCCCTTTGACCCGTCCGGCATCCCGAAGAACCTGTTTGATTTCAGGGGAACGAACCGGATTTTCGACTCCGGCTTCCCGGTGGAGGGTAGAGATGGTGGAGACGTAGCGGCGTACCGTAGAGAGTGCCCGGATTTCCAGCATGGCTCGGATAAATGAGCGCACCGTCCCCACCGAAGCCGGAAGAGGAGTCAATTCCCGCTCCTGACACCATTTAAAAAAAAGCCCGGCATCCGCCTGTCTGGCCCGAAGAGTGGAAGGAGAGGATGGGGAGGTTTCCAGCAGCTTGTCTGAAATCGTGGAGCCTGAAGATGATTTCAGAGAGTTGTCCGGAATCGAGGGATCCAAAGTTGATTCCAAAAGATTGAGGGTGGTTTCCCCAGTCGATGATTCCGCGCTAAAAAAATCCATTTTAACCTCCACCCGGTGACGCACACTGTTGTCGATGGTGGGAGGATAAAATATATTTCAAACGAATTAGCGACTTTTATGTAAAGATTCGGTCACAATCAGGCCTTTCCATAAACAACAATCATTCGCAACAGCGATTCAAACGCCAATAGTGCCATGCATACACTTGAATTCAAAGGATATTACAAGGCAACAACTGGAAAGATGGCGGGAGGTAAATCGATTAAAACAGGGGTTCGGTGAGACATTTATTTGGTAAAGATGCCCCACTGGGAGAGAAAAGCGATCACGCGGATCTGTTTGTCAGTGAATTGGGAAACATGTTTGAAATAGACCAGATGATCGTGGGGGCTGGTGCGTTTTTGATTGAGGCCTGTTTTTTCCAGAAAGGCCATAAACCAGTCAAAATGGGGAACGGGAGAGGTGAGGAGCAGCTTGCCACCGGGTTTTAACAGGTCGTGACAGGCCTGAAAACAGTCCACATGCTCCACCACCTCAAAAGCCACGATCACATCGAAAGATTCAGCCGCCAGGCCCAGCTGCTGCCACTGGTTGATATCCCCCACCACCTGGGCCGGGGGAGAGATATCGAGGCCTGTGTGGTGAATAAAGCCATTCTCCCGCAGCCATTCTCCCACCCAGCCCGAGCCGCTTCCCACCTCCAAAATCCGGGCATCCCGAGGAAGATTTCTGAAAAAATAGTCGATTTTCTTTTTTTGGGCGATATCGCTCAACAGGGGCATGACCGCCCTCTCTTTTACTCTTCGGAGCCGCTCTCTTCGTGATAGTCGGTCTCGGTGTTGACGCTCCAGATCTCTCCCCGGGGATCCCGGCCCGCAGCGATGCCGTCCACAGCCACCATGGCGGTCAACATGGAGTGATCCATATTATTGTAGCGATGCAAGCCGTTACGGCCCAGAAGATAGAGATTTTCGAAGCTGTCCACGGTTTTGCGAATTTCACTAAACTGGTCGTAGGTGCCAAAATAGGCTGGATAGGCCTTGGGAACCCGGATGACGGTGGTGTCGAGCACATCCGCTGGATCCACCCAGCCGATCTGCCCCATCTCCCGAATGGCAAGGGCAGCCATCTCTTCATCAGGGAGGGTCCAAAGTTCGTCACCGACGTTGACAAAAAATTCAGTTCCGATCCAGATGGTATTGGGATCCCGCACCATGAAGGGGCTCCAGTTGTTGTAAACCTGAAACCGCCCCACCATGAGATCCGGCTCCTGGACATAGATCCAGTTGTCGGGGAGTTTTTCACGCAGGTTATCGCCGTTAACCCCCCCCCGCAGTGTGAGCCCCTTGAGCAGTATCCCCACAGTCAGAAAATCCCGAAAAACGAGGCCACCAGCCACATCACGAACCTCTTTTGGGGGAGGTGGGCTTAAACTGGCGATCAATTCGTTGACCGGAATGGTGGAAAAAAAGAGCTCTCCTGATATCTCTTCCCGCCCCTTTTCCACAGATTCCACAGTGACGCTCTGTACCTGCCCCTGATCGGTGGTGATGCCCACCACCCGGTGTTGCATGCGCACTTCCCCCCCATGTTCCGTAACCAGACGAGCGGCTTTTTCCCACAGCTGGCCGGGACCAAATTTAGGATAGAGAAATTGATTGATCAGAGAGGTCTCCCCCTCCTTTTGGGCGTCGAGTTCCTTGCTGCGCCAGAGGGAGCGGATGGCATGCTTGAAGATTTCAGTAAGGGAGAGCCCCTTGACCCGCTGAGCCCCCCATTTGGCGGGTATTTTTTCACAGGGGATACCCCACACCTTTTCGGTATATTTTTCAAAAAAGGTGGCATAAAGCTCCCGCCCAAAGCGGTTGACGAAAAACTCCTCCAGGGTATTTTCCGGCTTGATTTGGGAGAAGCGCGCTTTGAGAAAACTCAAGATAATCTTGACGGAGTTCCAAAGCCCCAGTTTGGCCAAGGTCTGGAGATTGGGGGAGATGGGATAGTCGAAGAGCTGCTGGCGATAGAGAATTCGGGAGACCCGGGGACGCAGCAACATCACCTCGTCCTCTGGGCTCGATACCGACTCCGGCAGTGGCTCCCCGTTCCGCCCCGCCTGACGGCGTTTTTCCAGCAGGGCTTCATCCGCCTGGGTCAGCTCTGCCAGGGGAAGCAGTTCCCCCCACCAATCCATCACCCGATCGGACTTGGAAAAAAAACGGTGTCCACCGATATCGATGCGATTGCCCTTGAAATTGACCGTGCGGGAGATTCCACCCACCTGGGTGGAAGCTTCCAGGACGATGGGGTGAATATCGGTGCGACGGGCGAGCTCCAGGGCTGCGGTCAAACCGGCGGGGCCTCCCCCCATGATGATGGCGGTGCGTTTTTTTTCCATCTTGCAATCAACCTCGGGATGGTTGGGTTCGGATACCTCTGCCCCCAACCGTGATCCATCTGAATGATGATGGTTTGCCCCTCAACCGTAGTCCATCAAGGGAAAGTGCAAAACCGGTTTAACGGATAAACGGTTTCATGTGCTTGAGCCGTCCGGGTTTATTTTTAAGATCCGATTCAGCCTAGCCAACTTTGCCCGGGATGTAAATCCACACCCCATCGGACTTTCCTGAAGAAATCCGAGCGGTTTGGATCCATATTCATTGGGCTCTCTTGGCATACCCAATATGCATGTTAGTGCCATCAC
This sequence comes from Magnetococcales bacterium, assembly GCA_015232395.1. Classification (NCBI taxonomy): domain Bacteria; kingdom Pseudomonadati; phylum Pseudomonadota; class Magnetococcia; order Magnetococcales; species Magnetococcales bacterium. The sequence continues at coordinate 12,433 of JADFZT010000025.1, forward strand.
CGCTGCTTTTTTCTGACCAGGATACGCAAACGCTGTTCCAGGGCCGTCTCCGCCCGGTTATTAAAATAGATATTGCGAATGGTGCGAACGATCCGGGAGGGATGGAACAGGTAGCCGATCACGATGCCCATGGACATGAAAAAAAACCGGTAGATTCCCAACTCCAGTCGATCAATATGCTTACTGACAGTAAAGGGTTTAAGGTCGGTAAAGGCGCTGTTCAAGGCGTTCAGGCGCAGGAGATAGGCATCGTCGATAATGATCTTTTTTTTCGCCAGCAGCCGGTTGAAAAATTCACTTCCCGGATAAGGGGAAAAGACCCCCACCAGCACCTCATCCACCCCTTTGGCAGCCATGCGCAAGCCATAGAGCAGGGTGCGCCACATCTCCTTCCGGCTTTCATCCGGAAAACCAATAATCAGATTGAGCCGGGAGATCATCCCCACATCCCGAGCCGTGAGAATGGCATCGTTGAGGTGGTCGAGATTGACCCGCTTGCGGACTTGATCAAGGGTCACCTGGGAGGCGCTTTCGGGAGCCAGGCAGATAAAATCGCAGCCGGTTTTTTTCAACAGTGTGAGCACCTCCCGGTCCAGGGATTCACAGCGGGTACCAGAGGGGATCGACCATTTGATATCGATGCCCTGCTCCAGCATCTTGGTGCAAAATTCCACCACCCACGACTTTTTAATGATGGCGGTGAGGTCGTAGAGCTGCACCGAAGTGATCTGCCAGGTTTTGATATAGTGGTGAATCTCCTCCAGCACCTCATCCACATCCCGCAAGGTGTAACGGGTCGTCCACATGTTGGGGTTGGAGCAAAAAGCACACTGGAACGGGCAGCCACGGGAGATCATCAGAGGCATGTCTCGACCGGTATATTGCCCACCATAAGAGCGCTCTGCATCCCAAAAACGTTGCAGATATCCTTCAGGCCAGTAAGGCCAGGGAATGTTATCGATATCCCGAATGCGGGTGACACTGCTGGTCTGGATAAAACGACTCCCCTCATCGAGCAGGGCGGTACCCGGCATATCCAGCAAGGATTCCTTGCGCCGCACCCGTTCCAAAATTTCATAAAACAGATGCTCCCCCTCCCCCAATACCGCCAGATCCAGGCTGCGGCAATCCCGCAATGAATATTCCGCCATGGCCGTGATGTGCTCGCCTCCGGCGACAATCACCGCCTGGGGGCAGTGTTGGCGAACGGCATCGATGAGATCCCGATAGAGAGGCCACTCCCCGGAAAACATGGCGTTGATCCCCACCACCCGACTCTCTTTGGGAATACGGCTCAAAAGCTCATTCAGGGTGAGGCCATGGCTCATATAGCCGGGATAGCGTTCCAGGGGAACGATCTGGTTGAGCCCCAGACCGATGGCGTCAATGATTTCGGGTCGATAGCCGAAGTGACGGGCATAACCGGCGATATAGGCCAGACCGATGGCAGGGGTTGCGGCGTTGTTGATGGACGTTTCAGAGAGAACGATAGGGCCTCGTACCAGGGTCACCACCATTTTGGCCCGATCAGCCGCCTCTTCAGGGGTCATCGGGGCAGTGGTCACAAGGGCTGCCCGTTGGGTATGGATGGGCTCCCCCTCCGACTCATGGATTTGACCGGCCTCCGGCGTTGGTGATGGTTTCATAACCCTTTGGTCCATGGCCGTTGGTTGGAATCCATTGTTCCTCGATCAAATGGTCATAAATACCTGATGGGAGAGAACAAACCGCCTCTTCCCTACACCCAGGTATCTGGTACTGGGAAGGATGATGGTGGCTGGATGAGGGCCTGACCAGGCCACTTAAGCTCCTGTTCAGACCCGTTATTCGGTCTTCTTACAACTCTATTGATGCAGGGGGCATACCACTTTGTACCGTCCCATCAGCAAAAAAGGTGGGCACACATTTTGCTCTTTTACTCTTAAGCAGCTCACAAGCAGCCCTCATGAGTGATCCCAACAAGGTGATCTCCGAGTGGTATTGCTCCCAGCTCCCCACTGAAGTGACTGGAGATCCTCACGGATGGAAGCCAGCCAAAGTGGGGCTCAACCTATCCCGGACAATGGAAAAAGGGATTGGCAGAAAAGGGGATAGCCACAGGCGGGCGGGCCAAAAAAGAGGGATAGGAGAGTCTCTCCCACTGTTTGGGAAATGGATGACTCTCCTGCCTTGGGGGAAGTCCCTGGGAAAGACGTATTTTTGACGGTGGATTTGGAAACACCCCTCAACGGTAGCATTGGATCAACCACCGGTTGAGCACCACCACCGGCAGATCTCCACATCAAGCTGAATAATGGTTCGTGACATGGACGACCAAATACAAGCAAGCCCGGGCAAAACCAAAACAGCGCCGCCCCCAACCAACCAAGGACTCGTCGGTTGGCTGGGTACCAAGGTGGGCAAAACCCTCGACCGGATTTTTGGCAGCGATGGACCCATCCCCACCAAGCCCCTGCCTGCTCCACACCGGGATCATCCAAACCTGGGCAAACCCAAACCACCCACCTTGACGGTGGTGCCCCCATCACCCCCGGTGGCTGTGGCAGAGCCCGGTTTACCCCTGGATGACGAGACCACGACGGATGAGAGTGACGTGGATCGCCCACTCTCCCCTGTTTCAGCAGATCAGGAAAAGGTTGCAAATCTGCCGACAGAATCAGCCCCCACCAAAGGCTTGAATCAAAAAAAACGCCCCAAAGAGCGGAAAGAGCGGACCCCCTGGACCTTGGTGATCTCCGATACCGACAACGACATCGAGACGGTCTGTCTGGTGCTGTGGCTAACCGGGCTCTGCGACCGCCGAGGATTTTGGAATCCCGGGATCGGCCCGGTCAAGGTGGTTCACACCGGTGATTGGCTCAATAAATTTGATCCCGACCCCCACGCCCTGGATTTTTTCAAACGCCTGCAAAACACCGCTCCCCCCGGGTGCAGCCTGGTGCTTTTAAATGGCAACCACGAGCTGGAAATCCTCAAGCGGGCCGAGGCTGGCGAACACACCCCCCTGACCCCTCAGGATCTCGATTTTATCCGCAGCCAGGATTTAATCCATGGGGACCAAGGTGTGCTCTATGTTCACGGCTATCCCAATTGCGACCTGCTCAAATCATTGCGGCAATTTTGTCGGGAAGGCAGCCCCCTCAACGATTTCAACAATCTCTTTCGCAAGGCCTTCTACGAAGGCAGCCACGCCCTCTTCCGGCAAAACCAGGGGCTCATGATGGTGGGAGACATCCCCAAACCCAAAGCCTATTTTGCCCGAATAAACCGCTTTGGCATCACCAATGGCGCCCACGTTGCGGAAATGTTGCAGGAGCTGGGTTTCGATCGGGTTATCCACGGTCACAAACCCTGTGAAAACAGCCTGCAGCAAGATTATGAACTCAAAAGTGAAATTCCCGGCATTCGGGTCATCAACAACGACAACCGCATCAAACGCAGTGGTCTGGGGGGACTTTTGATCAATACCAAAGGTCGCGTGTCATTTATCAATCCAGAGCAGATGCGGGAGGCTGGAGGGGAAAAGGAGTATCGCAAAAAGCTGCGGAAAATTCTTAAAACCCGCAAGAGGGATCTTCAAAAAGCCCGTAAGGAGGCTCTCCTCACCCCTGCTGCCCAAAAAATGCCCCGGTTGCAGGTGGTTCCCAGCCGAAAAGCGGCTTGAAGAGCTGAATCAACCAAACAGTGGCTTAAAACTCAATCCGGCAGTTGGGCGTGTGCATATGCCCAACTGCCGGATTTGGGTTAAATGCTCTCAACGGGATATTTCCAAATCGAGACATTTACTCATATAACCGTATATACGCATAGACAATATATTAGCAAATCCATCCCCCACCCAGCACCCGATCCCCCTGATAAAAAACACACGCCTGCCCCGGAGTGACCGCTCTTTGGGGGGTATCGAACACCACCCGAAGTGCGTCATCGGCCTGGGGCTCCAGACGGGCCGGGGTTGGCTCTGCGGCGTAACGGATGCGCACGGAAACCGAATCCCCGGCAGAGGGGGGGTGCTCACCGAGCCAGTTGAGATCCATCACCTCCAGGCTTGGCCGGTAGAGGCTTGAGGCGGGCCCTACCACCAGGCGATTTTGCTCAGGATCAATCCGGGTGACGTAGAGAGGCTCAGGGGCGGCGATGCCCAGCCCCTTGCGCTGGCCAATCGTGTAGAGCCCCACCCCCCGATGGCTTCCCAACGCCTGCCCTTGCTGATCGACTATCTCACCCGGGGTGAGCAGATGGGGACTTTGCCGGGCAAAAAAACCGGCCATATCCTGATCCGGAATAAAGCAGATATCCTGACTTTCCCGTTTGTCGGCCACATGCAGCCCAAACCGCTCCGCCAACTTGCGGGTCTCCTCTTTGGTAAGATCCCCCAGGGGAAAACGCAGATAGCCAAGCTGTGCCAGGGTAGTGGCAAAGAGAAAATAGGATTGATCCTTACTCCGATCCCGCCCCCGCCTGAGGAGAGGCTGGCCGTTGCGGCTCTCTTCCTGGATGGCATAGTGACCGGTGGCCAGAAAGGTCGCCTCCAAAGCCCGGGCCTTGGCCAAAAGATGGTTAAACTTGACCGTCTGGTTACAACGAACGCAGGGGTTGGGGGTGCGGCCAGAGGCATAAGCGGTGATAAAATCCGCCACCACCTCTTCCCGAAAAGTCTCCTCCAGATCCACCATGTAAAAAGGAATACCCAGGGTATCGGCCACCCGGCGGGCATCGTAGGCATCTTCCGGGGCGCAGCAGGCCCGGCTACCTGGAGGGGGCTCCCCCGGGCTTGGGGACCAGAGGGCCATGGTGAGCCCCACCACTTCATATCCCTGTTCCAGCAGCAGAGCCGCCACCGTGGCCGAATCCACCCCGCCGGACATGGCCACCGCCACCCGTTGCTTTTGTTTCATGTCAGCTGATTTTCCCTCAAGAGGATGGGGCGGGCGTCAGGGGCAGTGCTGCCAGCCCCTCCACCCGATAGAGATAGATCCCCTCCTGCCCAGCCAGCCTTTTCCAGCCAGGGGGAGGATGGTCCACAAAGGGGGGGACTTCCCAGCCATAAGCCCCGGCCAGAGGTTTCAGGCGATGGGGGTTGACCAAGATAAACAGCGGCGTATCGGGAGCCACTTTTGCAGGCTGCACCCAGCGCCCCTCCTGTCGCCACAATTCCCAAGCCACAAAACCCAGCCCCGAACGCTGGCCAAAGCCCAAATGATAGGCCGCTGCCAGAATGGTACGCCGATCCGACAAGACAATCCCCTGCTCCTCGTCAGAAAGCTGCTCTATCACCATCTCCCGCTCAAACCGCTGCCTCGGGGTCTCCCCCACCGCGCCGTTCATGATGGGCAGGGCTCCGGTGGCGGTCAAAACCAGCACCACGAGCCCCACAAAGCCCCCCCGGTAGAGCCATCGGGGGGTACGCTGGCGCCAAGGTGAAAAAGCCTGAAACAGAGCGAAAAAAACCGGAATCCCGGCAAACACCACCGCCCGCTTGTTATAACCCAGATATTTTAACAAAACCGCCAACACCACACAGCTGATGGAGACCACCAAAAGCTGCTTGCGAAGCCCTTGCCACTGCTCCGCCTCAGCCGAAAAGAGAGCGGCCAAAAACACCCCGGCCAAAATACACAGAGGGGGCAAAATGGGCAGCCACATCCGGGGCATCAGGTGCATGGGACTGTAGTGGGAATAGGAGCGGGTGCCAAACCAAAAAGCCAGGAGCACCAGCCAAAAATAGAGCCCCCAAAAATATCCCCCCGGCACCCCACGAACCCCCTCAGCATCCTCCTGAAGGCTTGCCCCTCCCTCACCTTCCCCAACTACCTTCTGATGGTCAACACCTCTCCAGCTCCGCCCCATCCTCCCTAAAACAGGCATAGAGAGCATCAGGACAGTCAGATAACCCGGCTCCCTCAAAAGCATTCTCAAAGGCTCCCAGGTCAAACGATCCACATAGGCCATCAAAGGCTTGCCCACAAAGTTCCAGCTATCCCCAGCCGTCACCGTGGCGTGGTTGACCCCGGCCAGCCGATAGAAAGGATTGCCGGTCACGAGATAATAGGGTAAGCCGTAAAGAATCCCTCCCACCACCCCAAGAGCCAAGGTCCACCCCCAAAAATAGGCGTGCCTGCCCCGACCCAGGTCGTGGATCATGAGCACCAAAGCAAAGGGAAGCAGCCACAAAATGGTCAGCTTGGTCAACGCCCCCAGCCAAAACGTCCCGGCAAAAACCAGAGCACCCAAACGCCAACACCCCCGGGTGGTGGCGACCTCCCGGGAAAACCAAAGCACCACCCCGCCCAAAAACATATAAGCGGAAATCACCACGTCGGGCATCAAAACCAGGGTATAGGTGATCTGGAAGGGATTGGTGGCCAGTAGCAAACCGGCAAAAAAGGCCGCCACAGCCCCATACATCCGCCAGGTCACCCAAAAAAGGGTGATGATGGTCAGTGTCGAAGCCAAAAGCGGCCAGAGGGTGGCGGCATAGCCATTGAAACCAAAGAGTTTAAAGCTGAGGGCCGTAGGGATGAACAGCCCGAATCGATTGACGAAATGGCCCGGGGTCAGCTGATAAGTATCGGTGAGTATCCGATTGGCCAGCTGGGCATAGGCCAGATCGTCACTGCCTTTAAAAACCGGATGGGCCCAAAAATAGAAGAGCAAATGGAGCCCCACGATACCGGCCAAAGCCCACAACCATTTGGCTGTCAGCTGGGGTTTGGTGGGCAACTCAGAAGTGGCCATATTTTGATTCAGCATGGAATCCGACCCGGGTTGGGGATTGTCAGGTGTGGATGGGACGCAACTCTGGGCAACTCAGCCTCTGGTCATTGATGGCCTGCCCCTTTGGTGGTGGGCACGAATATACCCCGGCATCCCCCCTGGGGGAAATGCGTGAAGGGTGAATCCAAAGGGGTATGGCTGAGGGTCAAACCCGGAGACAATGGCTGAGCAACAGAATTGGCCTGATGGGCTATACGTGGGAATAACGGCTGAAGAGCCTTTTATGGGGCTGGCAAATGTGGTCTGACGAACGAGCGGGAAAGGCTTTGGACCGGGCTCATGTAACGGCCCTGGAGGAGAATAAGAGAGGATAAGGAGAAGTCAGGTGGCCGATTTCCGGAGAGTTGAGCCGATTGCTCTTGGATGCGCAAACCACCAACTGAGGGATAGAAGCACCCTCTTTGCCTGAAGATTTCCCCTCGCAGCCATCCCCCTCGGATGGGTGGAAAAGGTTGGCAGAGTAGTGACGACCAGAGAGCCTGATATGGTCGTTCCAAACTAAAATGGCTCCTCACTCTTGATTGAGGTGGTTCCCACGACTCGCTACATCCCGCATCCTAACGGAACGGCAAGTTCCCCCCTGGAAAGGACATATCAGGATAAAGGGTGTACGCGCCCTTCTGAATGGGGCATGAGCTACACGAAGCAGGTCGACGCCCAGAAGAGTTGCCATAAAATTGGATGCCATGGGAGGTGGATTTCCCATGAGTAGACGCTCCGATAGCTGACCAGCCCTGGAGAGTATACGGGCTTGGTCCCATGACAGTCGGAAAGCCCTTGCATCGCAGCCGGAGAGCCCTTGTCCAGAGATCAGGGAACCCCATGCTTGGAGGGGAGTGCCTTTTTCGACTCCGGGCACTTCAGAGATGCGCTCCCGGAGGGGGGGGCAGGTCTCTTCTAGTTGAGACCGTTGCCAGCGCTACGGCGCAGTTTTTTGCGCAGACGCCGGACCGCCTCGGCTTTTTTCCGCCGTTTGCGCTCCGATGGCTTTTCGAAAAACTTACGCTTCTTCATTTCCCGAAACATACCTTCCCGGATCATCTTTTTCTTCAAAACTCGAATCGCTTGGTCCACATTGTTGTCGTATACGTCAATCCTCACGAAAACTCACTCCTCCACGCTCCTGTGTGAATACGGTTTGCCGATTCGTTCTTTCCGGGTACCACTGATATTTGGTCCGGGTCCGATCTGTTTCTCTGGCAAAAAATATACTTATATCCCAGCCCCTAGGGACAAGGCAGAGTTCTTTTATCCCATCTCCTGGAAAATAGCAAGATGGTAAAGGACAGATAACGACTACTTTTTTATCTTTTCGCCCGCTGTTTCAAGGAAAGGAAAAGCCATCCTGACATCTGAAAACAGCTTCCAAAGCGCCCCCTGGCGCTTAAACCTGAATTCGACAGTTGGGAACTCCAAGCTTCTATTTATTCCCCTGCAAGGCCAGGAACAGGGGCGCGCCATCCCTCTGGATCAACATCAATACCGGCTGCCCCTTGGTCACCTTGGAGACCGCCTTGCGGAAATCCCCCAGGGAACGAATGGGTTGGCGGTTGATTTCACTGATCAGGTCACCGGCACGCAGTCCGGCATCAAAAGCGCTGCTCTCCTTGTCCACCTCTGCCACCACCACCCCCTGGGTATCCGGTGCCAGATCCAGGCGCTCCCGCAAGAGATCTGAGAGCGGATGAACTGTCAGCCCCAGGGAACTCTCCCCCCCCTGTTCCGGATCTTTGGTGGACTTGGTCTTTTCGCTGAGTACGGCAATTTTAACACCAAGAGTGCGTTTTTGGCCGTCCCGGATCACCACCATCTGGACCTGTTTTCCCACTGGGGTGCCTGCGACGATGGCGGGCAATTCATTCATCCGGCCCACTTGGCGACCATCAAAGCGGATAATCACATCCCCTGGCTGCACCCCCGCAGCTTCAGCTGGGCTCGAACTCTCCACACTCGCCACCAACGCCCCATCCCGATTTTCCAACCCCAGGGCATCTGCCAGCTCCTCAGTGACTACCTGGATGCGCACTCCCAGCCAGCCCCGGGTCACCCGACCATTTTCCTTCAACTGGCCGACGATGGATTTGGCCATATTGACGGGAATGGCGAAACCGATTCCCATGGAGCCGCCGGAGCGGGAAAAAATGGCGGTGTTGATACCGATCACCTCACCGTCCAGGTTGAACAGCGGGCCGCCGGAGTTGCCGGGATTGATGGCGGCGTCGGTTTGTAAAAAATTGTCGTAGGGACCGTTGCCGATAATCCGCCCCTTGGCCGAAATAATTCCCGTCGTCACTGTGGCTTCCAGACCGAAAGGATTGCCGATGGCGATAACCCAGGAGCCCACCTCGGCTTGATCGGAATCCCCCAGTTTGGCGGCTGGCAGCTGACCATCAGCCTCAATGCGGATCAGGGCCAGATCGGTTTTGGCATCCCGCCCCACCACCTGGGCGGTAAACTCCCGCTCATCGGAGAGGCGCACCTGAATTTCGCTGGCATCCTCCACCACATGGTCGTTGGTGAGAATGTAGCCGTTACCGTCGATTATCACGCCGGAGCCCAAGCTGCGGGATTTTTGCTCTTCCTCGGGCATCTGCTCCAAAAAACGACGGAAAAATTCATCCAGGGGGGACATGCCGCCGAAAGGGCTCATCTGGGGTTGCCGACTGCTCTCCTTGACCTGGGTGGTACTGATGTTGACCACCACGGGCTTGAGCTTTTTGACCAGAGGCACCAAATTGGGAAAATTGTTTGCGCCGTGGGCGGTGGAGAAAGGAACCAGCAGGACAAAAGCGGCAACGAGCCACCAAGAGGAACGTTTTTGCAGGGACATGGAACGACCTATCCTTCACCTTCGATGGAACAGGAAACAGGGGAAATGGGAGAAATGGGGGAAATAGGATCGTACAGCACCCGGGTGATCACCGGGCGAATGCTATCGTCCCCTTCAAGACGGCGGTTGTAGCCACGTAGCCAGATAAAACTGGCGACAAAGGTAGCCAGCCCCGAAAGGGCCCCCACCAATTCGGCGTTGTCTCCCACAATCCCCATGGAAAGGGCCAGGGAGCGGGCCAGAGCCCCACCAAAAACCAAGCCCAAAACCGGCATGGCGTAAATCAAAAAAGAGGCTTTCAGAAAAAGCCCCTCGGAAACTTCCAGAACCACCCGCTCCCCCACTTCGGCACCCGCCCGGTTATGGGCGCGGATTTGATTTTCCCGCTGCCCCAGGCCGCCGGAGAGAGTCGCACAGCTGCTTTTGGCCTGGCAGGATCCACAGGCGCTCTGCCGATGGCTGCTCACCAGGGCAAAATCGCCGTCCAGAGCCACTACCCGCCCTTCTTCCCGTAACATGGCATTCTCCTCGTTGGGCGTTTATTCCGGGATTCTTTTGGCCTTATCTGCCTGATGGGTTTGCACTTTTATTTGGTGAATGATTGGCTCATTCCAGAGTCAGCCATAAAAGTGCTGGGATTAAAAGCGTCCCGCTCCTGGCCGATGGATTGTTGGATACTCCCGGCGATGGCAGCAGCGGCAATGGCAGCTGGCACCCCGAAGCGAATCAGACGCCTGCGCAGAATATCTTCGTTGGAGGTGATTTTTTCGTTGTTGATGGCGGCCATCACCGAGGCGGTAAGCCCCTCGGGGTCAGGCAGGGTAAATTTATCTGACACCACGTCCCGCACTTGTGCCAAACGGCTCATCATGTGGCAGCAGCTGTCACACTTGAGCAGATGTTTGGTGACCGAGTTGACAATGATGTTGTCCAACTCCCCGTCGATAAACGCTGATACCAGTTCTGGATTGCACGACATCGCCTTTATTCCCCCTTTCCCTTCATCCCTTGTCTAGCCTGTTCGGATACGCTCTACGGCGTTTCATCCACCCCTTGCTGCAGGTAACCCTTCATGTGACTGATGATCTCCTGCCGGCCTCTGAAAATCCGCGAGCGCACAGTCCCGATGGGACAATCCATGATTTCAGATATTTCATCATAGGACATCCCTTCCAGGTCCCTCAGGACGATGGCTTTTTTCATTGCTGGGGCCAAAGTTTCAATGGCCACTTCCAGCCTTTTTACCATCTCATCACGGAGAACTCTCCGCTCGGGTGTATCGTGGTCACGCAATTGTGGTGCCACCCGATCGGCGTTTTCCAGCTCCATATCATCCAAGGGTACGGTTCGATCCTTGGAGAGTAAAAAATTTTTAGCGGTGTTGACCGCAATTCGATAAAGCCAGGTATAGAAAGCCGCTTCACCCCGAAAATTGGCCAGGGCACGGTAGGCCTTCAGAAAGGCCTCCTGGGTCAGATCCTGAACTTTCTGGGGATCCGACACAAAACGGGAGATAACCGAGCCAATCTTTCCCTGATACTTGCGCACCAGCAGCTCGAAGGCTTTATTGTCCCCCTTTTTCGCCTTCTCGACCAGCAGTTGGTCAGCTGACACCACCGGCCCGGCTCACTTCGGAGGTGGCGTCTAATGGCATTGTCATCAATTACCCCTTAACCTAAAGGACATGATCGTTGTGGAAAAGTTCACGTTTTCTTTTTTGTGAGGCACCCTGTTGCACATCTTGACAGCCCCTTAATAGGGGGACAATAGTACAATCATGAACAACATGCCACCCAACACGAACCCAATCACCTCTGATTTCCTCATCATCGGCAGCGGTATTGCCGGTCTGGATCTGGCTTTGCGCCTGGCCGAATATGGTGAAGTCATCGTCCTGAGCAAGACTCAGGCAGAGGAATCCAACAGCCTCTATGCCCAAGGAGGCATCGCTGCGGTGCTTGATCCGAAAGATCGCAACGAAGCCCACATTGAGGACACCTTAAACGCCGGGGTGGGTCTCTGCCATCTGGACACCGCACAGTTTGTGGTGGAAAACGGCAGCCCCGCCATCGAGCATCTGATCCAACTCGGGGTTCCCTTCACCCGGGATCGGAAAGGCTATCACCTGACGCTGGAGGGGGGCCACTCAGCCCGTCGGGTCATCCATACCGACGACGCCACCGGTAAGGCGGTGGTGCAGACCCTGCTACAAAAAACCAACGCCCACCCTCGAATCAACGTGCTCCCCCACCAGATCGCCATTGATCTGGTGACCGCCCACAAGCTGGGACAATTCATCCCCGGGCAGCCCAACCGCTGCTTCGGTTGTTATGCCCTGGATATTGGAACCCGTAAGGTTAATACCTTTCAAGCCCGTTTTACCATCCTTGCCACCGGTGGGGCGGGCAAGGTCTATCTTTATACCTCAAATCCCGACACCGCCACCGGAGACGGCATTGCCATGGCCTACCGGGCAGGATGCCGGGTGGCCAACATGGAATTCATCCAGTTTCACCCCACCTGCCTCTATCACCCCCAGGCCAAATCATTCCTCATTTCCGAGGCGGTACGGGGCGAAGGGGGGGTGCTGATCCTGAAAAACGGCAAACCCTTCATGAAGCGCCACCATCCCAAAAAAGAGCTGGCCCCCCGGGACATCGTCGCCCGGGCCATCGACTTTGAGATGAAGCGCACTGGGGATGATTGCGTTTTTCTGGACATTACCCACCAGGGTAAAAAATTTCTTCAGACCCGCTTTCCGACCATTTTTGAAAAATGCCGTGATCTGGGCATCAACATGGCCAAGGATCCGATTCCGGTGGTGCCTGCCGCCCACTATTCCTGTGGCGGGGTCATTTCAGACTTGAACGGCAAGACCGATCTGGATGGCCTGTTCGTTGTGGGTGAAGCAGGCCATACCGGCCTCCACGGCGCCAATCGACTCGCTTCCAACTCCATCCTGGAGTGCCTGGTTTTTGCCATCGCCGCAGAAAAACGCATTCATCAGGAGATGAGCCAGCCCCTTCCCTATCCCCCCCCCAAAATTCCTTCCTGGGACAATTTTGATACCGGCCTGTGCGAAGAGGAAGTCCTCATCTCCCACAATTGGGACGAAATCCGTCGTTTCATGTGGAATTATGTGGGCATCGTCCGTTCAGATCAGCGCTTGGCTCGGGCCAAGCGGCGAGTGGAAATGCTCTCCCGGGAGATCAACGAATATTACTGGAACTGTCAGATATCCCGGGATTTGATTGAGCTACGCAATCTCACCCTGGTGGCCTCTTTGATTATTCGCTCTGCCATCCATCGCAAAGAGAGCCGGGGCCTGCACTTCAATACCAACCATCCCGAGCGGGATGATGAAGCGTGGGGCAAGGATACAATCCTGCCCATCATGGGCTGAATCCCTGTATAAAAGGAACCTCACCGATGCCTCAGGAACAAAAAATCTGCCGCCATATTCAGGTTTTTGGCCGGGTACAGGGGGTGTGGTATCGGGGCAGCACCCAGAAGGAGGCGATCCGTCTGGGGCTTGTGGGATGGGTGCGCAATAGAGCTGACGGCTCTGTGGAGGGGGAGTTGATCGGCTTGGCTGGGGATATTGAAAAAATGATCGCCTGGTGCCGCCAGGGGCCTCCTCTGGCGTCGGTCACCCGGATGGAAGTGTCGGAACAGCCGGTTCCCCAGAAAATTCCTGGAAAATTTGAAGTCCGTTATTGATGATGGGACCTTGGGAGGAATAAACGGGCGCATGCTTCTGACTGAAAGCGCAGCCAAGTTGTCCGACAACCGCCCAGCCGGACCCTATCATCAGATTACCGCCAGGCTAAACAGAATCATCCAGTTACCGCCAGCTCAAAAAACCGATCTCTTTTTCAAAAAACAGGCCCTTCAAAAGCCTCAGCCCGCTTCCACTTTGATGCGTCTGATTTCGTCTTGAACCAACTTTTCGGCAATACCAGGCAGCAGATCCCGGGTCATCTCCCGGGCAGTGGTCTGGGCGATCTCAGTGACCTGGGGGGTGAAAGCTGATTCCACAGCTTTGGCCAAGCTTGCCTCGGAGAGGCCGTCGTCACCCTCCCTCTTGATCCGTTCGATCTCCTCTCGAACCAACCCTTCAGCCACCCGGGGCAGGGCTTCCCGAACAAGTTCCCCCACTGTTTCACTGGTGCTCTCCCGGATCACCTCCCGGATGCCCGGGGCCAGGGCTTTTTCGATGGTGTCGGAAATATCTTCAGCTGAGCCATTATTCCAATGATCCGAAGAAGCGGTCTCCTCCGCCAGAGCGGCTTTGTCGGGCTCCTCTTCGGAGATAAAAGTTTCCACAAAGAAGAGTTCACCATCCAGCTTGAACTGATGGCTGAGGCAGGCAAAATCCTTCTCCCGGGTTACCCCGTGACCTTCACCGGAAATCACCACCGGTGGGGACATGCGGATGGGCCCCAGGCGGCTCTCCAGATGGTTTTTGACCCCTCCACCAATCATATTGGCCAGTTCGGCAAAGGCATCCGACGCATCGGCATCCAGTTTTTCCGGTACATCCCCGAGGAGAGCTCCAGCCAGCTTAAGCACGGTCGAATCCGGACCAGCCAGGCGCAGGCTGCCTCTCAAAGCGCCACTGAAGCCGACAATGCTACTGTGGTTGACCGCCAGATCACAGGGTTCCATCCCCTCCTCACCCGGTTCGATTTGGATGAACAGCATGGTGTCGGCAAGCTCTGCGACCACCTCCCGGAGAACTGGAAAAAAATCATCGATCATCTCTTCAGGTCCTCTCCCAAAAAGGGAATATCCGATTCGACAACATATATTGCACTTGCAGGGTTCAAACTAGCAGGATTCAAACCAACAGGATTCAAACTAGCAGGATTCAAACTAGCAGGATTCAAACCAACAGGATTCAAACTAGCAGGATTCAAACCAACAGGATTCAAACCAGCGTGAACCAAACCAAATCAGAGCCTTTCACCTCCCCAAAAAAGTTCTGTCAGGGGGCTTGGGCTGGAGTGAATGATTTAAAAAACCAAGTCACCCGGGTGATGGTGACATCATGATACGTTGTAGGACAAAAAGACAAGCAAATTTTACCGAACTGAAAAGAAATTGAAAAAAACTTCAACTTATCAACTCTCTTGATTCACCTCAAAGAATAACGGCTTTGAGAGGTGCTCGTAACATGGATGAGTCGAAAGGATTTGGGACGAACAAAAGGGCAGGAAAAGGGGATCAGGTGTGATGCTTCAGCCTGGACCACTGAAGGAAAAAAATGGTCCAGGCTGAAAATTTTTTTAAAAGCCCGAAAGAGAGATCGGGAACGGCCAAGTGTCGGAAAAGTTACAGCTCTCGTCAAAATCAACGGTGAGGGGAGCGGCAAGAGGAAAATCAGCCCAGCTGATCGTCTCCACCCCCCTGAAGCTCCCGCAGCAAGGTTTGCACTCCCTCCAGGATGGGCACTTGTTGGGCCTCACCACCGGCCCGGGCCTGCACCTCCAGAGCCCCCTGTTTAAAGCTACGCCCCCCCACAACCACCCGCAGAGGAATGCCCAAAAGGTCGGCTTCCTTGAATTTAATCCCCGGGCGCTCATCCCGATCATCCAGCAGCACCTCCACCCCATGTCCGATCAGCCGTTGATAAAGCTCCAGGGCCACCTCCCGGGTTTCCGTCTGCTTGGGGTTCAGGAGTAATATCTGCAATTGATAGGGGGCCAATCCCATGGGCCAGATGATGCCGTTGTCGTCGTGGTTTTGCTCAATGGCCGCCGCCACGATCCGCGAAACCCCGATGCCGTAGCAGCCCATGAGAGGGGTCTGCTCCCGACCCTGGTCGTTGAGCACTACCACCCCCATGGCCTGGGAATATTTATCCCCCAGCTTGAAGACGTGGCCCACCTCGATCCCGCGATCCATCTTGAGGCTGCCGGCGGAACATTTTGGACAGGGATCCCCCGCCTCGACGTTGCGAATGTCGGCAAAACGGGGTTTTTCCAGATCCCGCCCCCAGTTGACGCCGGTCAGATGCCAGCCGTCGTCGTTGGCTCCGCAGATAAAATTGCCCATCTCTTCGAGGGCTGAATCAGCCAGGATCGGCAATGCACTCCCCACCGGCCCCATGGAGCCCACAGGCAGATCGGCCAACTGTGCGGCTTTGGCGGGTTCGGGAATGATCAGCTCCCCTGTCAGCAGGTTACCCGCCTTGATTTCGTTCAGGGTGTGATCTCCCCGTAAAAGAAGCATATGGGGCTTGCCATCCGCCAGCACCACCAGGCTCTTGACGGTCTGGGTGAGGGGAACCTTTAAAAATCCAGCCACCTGATCGATGGTTTTTTGCCCGGGGGTTTCCACTCGGGTGAGGGGCTCCCGGGAGGTGGTCGGGGTGATATCGGCAGAGGCTCTGGCTGTCGCTTTTTCCAGATTGGCCCCATAGTCACACTCAGCACAGGAGGCGATGAGATCCTCCCCGGAGTCGGCCAAAACGTGAAATTCATGGGACGAAGCGCCGCCAATGGTCCCGGTATCCGCCTCCACCGCCCGAAAGCCCAGCCCACAGCGCCGGAAAATCTGGCCATAGGCGTCATACATCTCCTGATAGGTTTGATCCAGGCTCTCCTGATCGAGATTGAAGGAGTAGGCATCCTTCATCAAAAATTCCCGGCCCCGCATGATGCCGAAACGGGGGCGAATTTCATCGCGAAATTTGGTCTGAATTTGGTAAAGATTGATCGGCAGCTCTTTGTAGGAGCGGATCTCCCGGCGCACCAGATCGGTGATGACCTCTTCGTGGGTGGGACCGAAACAAAAATCCCGGTCGTGGCGATCCTGAAAGCGCAGCAGCTCTTTGCCATAGTGATCCCAGCGCCCGGACTCTTTCCAGAGTTCCGCTGGCTGCACCGCCGGCATCAGCACCTCCATGGCCCCGGCTGCGTCCATCTCTTCCCGGACGATTTGCTCCACCTTGCGCAACACCCGCAGCCCCAAAGGTAACCAGGTATAAATCCCTGCCCCCAACTGCCGGACGAGACCCGCCCGGAGCATGAGGCGGTGGGAGGCGACCTTGGCCTCCTGAGGGGTTTCCTTGAGGGTGGGAATCAGGGTTTTGGTAAAACGCATGGTCGATCAGTCCTTGGGGCCACCTTCGATGAAAGCGTAGGCCGAATGGTTGTGAATGGATTCAAAATTTTCCGACTCGACAGTATACCACTCCACACGGGAATCCGCTTCCAGATCAGCGGCAACCCCACGCACCATATCTTCCACAAAACGGGGATTGGCATAGGCGCGCTCGGTGACATATTTTTCATCCGAACGTTTGAGAATGGCGTAAAGTTCACAGGAGGCGTTTTTTTCGACGATGTCGATCACCTCCTCCACCCAGAGAAACTTATTAAACCGAAGGGCCACCGTCACCTTGGAGCGCTGATTGTGGGCACCTTGGTCGGAAAGTTCCTTGGAACAGGGGCACAAGGAGGTCACCGGCACCTCTACTGCCAAGGTCATCTGGTAGGCATCGCCCCGCACCACACCGGAAAAACGCACCCGATAGTCCATCATCGACTCAAGGCCAGACACCGGGGCTTTTTTGTGGATAAAATAGGGAAATTCCAGATCGATGTGGGCCTCCTGGGCGGCCAGGCGTTCCTGAATTTTCCCTAAAATCACCGGCAGGTTTTTAACTGAAATGGCCCGGTCGTGCTCCGTCAGCACCTCCAAAAATCGGGACATGTGCGTCCCTTTGAAGTGGTGTGGCAGGTTGACGTACATGTTGACCGAGGCGATGGTGTGTTGTGTCCCTTGGCGACGATCCCGGACTTCAATGGGATAGCGGATATCCTTGACCCCCACCTTGTCGATGGAGAGCTGGCGATTATCGGTCTGGGACTGAACATCTGCCAGGGGATCCTCTTCAGAACAATCGAGGGGCGGAGGGGCATTGCCGGTACTGTTCAGAGTCATGGGGCGCTATCCTGGAGAAAAGTCTCAAAAATTTCGGCTACGGGAAAATAGTACCCCCGAATCCAAAGTAATCGGTCACTATATCGGCATTCCTCAAATAACGCAAAGCAAGGGTGGGAACCTTCCCGCTGACAAGATAGGGTTTTCCATGCATTTTCAGACTGGTTGGATCTCTCAAAGGCGACTGAAACGACTCCTCACAGGGCTCGAAACTTTTTTAACCCGAGGGGCTCCTGCCATGCCCCTCTCCCGGGAAATATTCCAACAATACAGCGCCTTTCGCTGGCAGGTACCTCTGGAGGGGGAAGCAAGCCTGCGACCGGTAGCCCATCCCCATCGACTGGATCCGGATGAACTCCTGGGCATCGACCGGGCCAAGGCGGTTCTCACCCGCAACACCCGCTGTTTTGTCGATGGCCTGCCCGCCAACGATGCCCTGCTCTGGGGCAGCCGTGGCACGGGTAAATCATCTTTGGTCAAAGCCCTGGCCACCCGGTTTGCCGACAAGGGGCTCAAAATTGTCGAAATCAACAAAGGGGATCTGCTGCATCTGCCGGATATTTTGGAGCAATTGCGCCCCCTGCCCCATCCTTTTCTACTCTTTTGTGATGAACTCTCCTTCGAAGCGGGAGATCCGGCACACAAAACCCTGAAAGGGGTGCTGGAAGGAGGGGTGGAAGCCCGACCCGCCAATGTCCTGCTCTACGCCACCTCCAACCGCCGACACCTGATGCCGAGAGCTTTTGAGGCCGACCCCACCGCAGCCCAGGGAGAGATTCATCCCCATGAGAGCGCCGAGGAGGAGATCAGCCTTTCGGACCGCTTCGGGCTCTGGCTCGGTTTTCACCCTTTCGACCAGGAGACCTATCTGGCCATTGTCATGGCCCATGCCAGGCGGTTAGATTTAGGGGTCTCGTCCGAGACATTGCGCCGGGAAGCTCTGGACTGGGCGCGCCTTCGGGGGGCCAGAAGTGGCCGGGTTGCCCGCCAATTCATGATTGACATGCGTGGACGGGGGAGCCAAAAGTAACCGATGGACCAAAAGCAACCGATTGGATCAAAAGCCCTGCTCCTGAATGGGGATGGAAACATGCAGACCAAAACACCACTTGGGAACCCTCATCTTGACTGATCCCACCCCTATTCCCCTGGAAACGCCAGACCCTTCCTCCATGAAACAGATCGGCATCATCACCAAACGCTCCGACCCCCGGGCGATTGAAGCCAGCCGCGATCTGGCTATCTGGCTGGAACAACGGGGCCGCGGGGTGACGATCTGTGAAGAGGTCGCCAAGCGCCCCGGCCTGCCCTCTGCCATTCAGATTGAAACCACCCCGGAAGGATTGACCCAGGGGCAGGATCTGGTGGTGGTGATCGGGGGAGATGGCACCTTCATCGGTGCAGCCCGGGCGGTGGGTGATCGCAACGTCCCCCTTCTGGGGATCAATATGGGCAGGCTCGGATTTCTCACCGAGGTGGCCCACGACGACATATATGCGGCATTTGAAGCCATCCTGGCGGGCCACCATAAAACCGAAACCCGGATGATATTGGAAATTTCGGTGGTTCGGGATGACGTAGAGGTACTCTCCCGACGGGTGTTGAACGATGTGGTGATTCACAAGGGTGAGCTGGCCCGGATGATTGAATTTGAAGTGGCCATTGACGACCAGTTTGTCTTTTCCAGCCGGGCCGATGGCTTGATCGTCTCTACCCCTACCGGCTCCACCGCCTATTCCCTCTCTGCCGGTGGCCCGATTATTCACCCCTCGTTGGATGCGATTTTGCTGGTACCCATTTGCCCCCATACCCTCACCAATCGCCCCATTGCCGTGCCGGGTCAGGGAACCGCCACCATCACCCTGACACCAGATGGGCAGGACCGGTTACTGACCCTGGATGGCCAGAGCGGCTTTCCCCTGCTCCACCGGGATCGAATCCTCATTCGTCAATCTGAACGTCGTTTACGGATTTTACACCGAGCGGATCGGAACTATTATGATGTCTTGCGCAATAAATTGCGTTGGGGGGAGCAGGTGGGTGACATTTATCTACCTGAAACAGAATAGGCTGATTTTCCAAGGGTCCAAGCGCTCCCCTCTTAGTGGATGATGGGTGATTCATCTTCTTTTTGAAGGAGTGGATGATGCACCCGTCTGTTTGCGGAGGAAAGATAGCACCGACATTCCCTGATGAGGGGTGTAGCGGTGTGTTTCATCCCCTGGGCCACCGGTTGAATTGATCCTGAAAATGAAGAGGTTTCACTTTAATATTAATTGATTTTTTCCTTTCATTGGTTAATCTTAATACTGAACACTCTATTGTTTTAGATGCGCTTTTGGATGCGCTGCCAATGGGAGCATGACCCGATGAAGGTGCTGATCGTTGATGATGAATTTCCCAATCGCATGCTTCTCAAAACCATTTTGGGTTCCATGGCCGATTGCGACTTGGCCATCAATGGCGCTGAAGCGGTGGAAATCTTTGAAATGGAACTCATGAACGGCGAGCCCTATGATCTGGTGCTGCTGGATATCATGATGCCCGAGATGGACGGTGAGCAGGCGCTGGTGGGCATTCGGCAGATGGAAGAGAGCGCCTACGGCCCCAAACCGGAACCTGGGCAAGGAGCCATCATCATCATGGTGACCGCCCTGGATGCCGGACAGGAACATATCAACGCCTGCTTCCGCAGTGGCTGCAACGACTATCTGGCCAAACCGGTACTGCGCAACGTTCTGCTGAATAAACTTCGGGAGCATAAACTCCTCCCCTCCCAGCCCGGCTCTTGACCGGGTTCCCTGTCGATATTTTCCCTCGCATCTGATCAGGAATCCTCCCGCTCATGCTTTGTCAGCTCACGGTGGAAAATATCGCCCTTGTGGAGCGTCTGGAAATCGCCTTCGATGGGGGACTGACCATCATTTCCGGGGAGACCGGGGCGGGTAAATCGATCCTGATCGACGCCTTGACCCTGGCCCTGGGGGAGCGGGCCACCGGCGGTTTGATCCGTACCGGGGCTGACCAGGCCACGGTTTCCGCCCGCTTCGACCCCCCTGTTGAGCATCCCGTACACGCTTGGCTTGAGGAGCTTGCTCTGGGTAGCGGGGATGGCAGCCTGTTTTTGCGCCGGACCCTCTCCCGCACTGGCCGCAGTCGCGCCTTTTTGAACGACCATGCTGTCCCCCTCTCCACCCTGGCCCAGGCCGGGGAGCTGCTGGTGGATCTCCACGGCCAGCATCAGCACCAATCCCTGCTCCACGCATCGGCTCATCTGGCGATTTTGGACGCCTATGCCGCCCACACGCCGCTGGTGGAGGCGACTGCCACCTGTTTTGATCGATGGGATGGCATTCGTCGGGAGTTGGCCGCTTTGCAGGTGCAGGCCAGGGAAGCTTCCGAGCGGCGGGCTTTTTTGGCCTTTCAGCTGGAAGAGCTGGAAAATGCCGGGGTGGAGCCGGGTGAAATGGAGGCTTTGGAAGGACGCCGGGGGCGGCTGGCCCATGCGGGGCGGTTGGGAGAAGCGGCCAGAGAGGCGGTGGAACTTTTGGCTGATAGTGGCGACTCGGCCATGGATCTGGCTGGACGCTCTGCCGGGCTCCTGGAGGGGGTGGCCGATCTTGATCCGGTCCTGCCCCCCATGTTGGAGCGGGTCCAATCCCTGCACTATGAGCTACAAGATGCCGCAGACGCTTTGCGTCACTATGGGGAGGGTCTGGAAACCGATCCGGAAGCGTTGGCTGCCTTGGAGGAGCGCCTCGACCTGATTCGCAGGCTGGCCAGAAAGCACCACTGCGAAGCGGATGCATTGCCCCAAAAGGCCAAAACCTGGCGGGATGAGCTGGATGGTCTGGATAATCTCGATGAAACCGAAGCGGCTCTGAGCGAGGAACTTTCCCGGGCCCAGGCGGCCTATTTTAAAAAGGCCAAGGGGCTCAGCGACTCCCGCCGCAAGGCAGCCAAACGCCTGACATCGGAGGTAGAGGGGCAACTCAAGGCGCTCTACATGAACCAAACCCGCTTTGGTGTCTCCTTTGGTGAGCGTGCTGATACTCCCAGGCGTCAGGGGCAGGACCAAATCGATTTTCAGGTGAGCGCCAACCCCGGAGAACCCCTGAAACCCTTGCGGCAGGTCGCTTCGGGGGGAGAAATTTCCCGTATCATGTTGGCCTTGAAAACCGTCCTCGCCGATGCGGTAACCGTGCCAACATTGATCTTCGACGAGGTGGATGTGGGGGTCGGTGGACGGGTTGCGGCAGCCATCGGGGCCAAACTCGCCCAAGTCGCCGCCACCCCCCGGCAGGTGCTCGCCATCACCCATCTGCCCCAAGTGGCTGCCTGGGGAACGGGACATCTCAAGGTGGCCAAAAAAACCCAGGGTGGCAGGGTCCGGGTGGGGGTACAGCCTCTGGACGAATCCGCCCGGGTGGAAGAGATCGCCCGGATGCTGGCGGGGGAAGAGATCACCGAAACCACACGACACAATGCCCGGGAGCTTCTACAATCAGCGGCGGCGACCCAGGGGAGTTGATGGCGTGGCACGCCTATCGGGCTGTTGGTGATTCACCTGTATAAACACCTGCCTGGGGGATTTTTCAGGTTAGATGCCCGGGAGCTGTTTTCTTTTCTGTTATAATTGTTTCGGGTTCGGGTAAAATAGACCCTCAAGGTTGGAAAGTCAGGCGTTGGGAATCGAGCCCTTTGGACGGCTTTCCCTTTCGCACCACCATCAGAATGAGGTTTCATGAGCATCAACAACCATTCGTCGGATACGGAAGTCCTGAACAAGTCCCACTCCGATGTCAGGGAGCCTGTTTTTTTTAAGGTGGTTTTGTTAAACGACGACTTCACTCCCATGGATTTTGTCGTGGATCTCCTGATGCGCTTTTTCCGAAAATCAAGGGAACAAGCAACTCAGATCATGTTGGACGTACATCAGCAGGGACAAGGAACCTGTGGGCTCTATCCCCGGGAAATCGCTGAAACCAAGGTCGTACAGGTCAATCAGCACGCCCGCAACAGTGGCCACCCACTTCAGTGCCGAATGGAAAAAGACGCATGATCAGCAAACAGCTGGAATCCTCCCTGAATCGGGCCTTACGCTCCGCCCAAAAACAGGGTCACCAATACGCCACCGTTGAGCATCTACTCCTGGCCTTGACCGATAATCCGGAGGTCTCCGACGTGTTGATCGCCTGCGGTTGCGATCTGCAAAAGCTGTCGAACGATCTCGCCACCCACCTTTCCAGCCACATCCCCACCGGCAGCGAAGAGGATGAGGAGCTGGAAATCACCCCTACCGTGGGGTTCCAACGGGTCATCCAGCGGGCGGTCTATCAGGTGCAGGCTGCGGGGCAAAACACCGTCACCGGGGCTTATGTGCTGGTGGCGATGTTCAGCGAAAAAGAGTCCCATGCGGTCTTTTTTCTGGAGCGGCAAAACATTTCCCGGCTGGATGTCCAGACCGTTCTTTCCCACGGCATGGGGGTTGACAGCGAAGAGGGGAACGAAGAAGAACAGGCTGAAGGCAACCCCCAGGCCCCGGGTCAAAACCCAACCAAGCCCAAGGCCAACCCCCTGGAGCTTTATACCGTCAACCTCAACAAAAATGCCGAAGAAGGGGAAATCGACCCCCTCATCGGGCGCGGTGAGGAGATCACCCGGACCTTGCAGGTGCTCTGTCGCCGCCGTAAAAACAACCCCCTCTTCGTAGGGGATGCCGGGGTGGGCAAAACCCATCTCGCCGAAGGGCTGGCTCTGAAAATCGTCAAGGGAGAAGTGCCGGAAGTGGTGGCCAACAGCGTCATCTACTCCCTCGACATGGGCTCACTGCTGGCAGGCACCAAATTTCGCGGCGATTTTGAAGGGCGGCTCAAGGGGGTGTTGAAGGAGCTGCAAAACCGTGAAGGAGCCATCCTCTTTATCGATGAAATCCACACCATCATCGGGGCAGGCTCCACCAGTGGCTCCACCATGGACGCTTCCAATCTTTTGAAGCCGCTCCTCGCTTCCGGAACCGTTCGCTGCATCGGTTCCACCACCCACGAGGAGTATCGGGGCATTTTTGAAAAAGATCGGGCGCTGGCCAGACGATTTCAAAAAATCGATCTTCCCGAACCCTCCCTGGAAGAGACCATTCAGATTCTGAAAGGGCTCAAAAGCCGTTACGAAGAGCACCACGGCATCCGCTACACAGCCCCGGCCATCCGGGTGGCGGCAGAGCTTTCCGGCAGGCATATCAACGACCGCCACCATCCCGACTCCGCCATCGATGTCATCGACGAAGCCGGTGCCGCAGTCCACCTGCTCCCCCTCTCCCGTCGCAAAAAATCCATCGGCGTCAAAGAGGTCGAAGGGGTTGTGGCCCGCATGGCCCGAATCCCCCCCCGCACCGTCAGTCGGGATGATCGGGAAACCCTGCAAAGTCTTGATAAAAACCTCCAAATCACCATCTTTGGCCAAAACCCGGCCATCGAGCAGGTGTGTGAAGCCATCAAGCTCTCTCGGGCAGGGCTCGGCAACCCGGAAAAACCCCTGGGTAATTTCCTCTTTTCCGGCCCCACAGGGGTGGGCAAAACCGAACTGGCCCGGCAGCTCTCCATGGAGATGGCGGTGGAGTTGATTCGCTTCGATATGAGCGAATATATGGAACGCCATACCGTCTCCCGACTGATCGGCGCCCCTCCGGGTTATGTGGGATTCGACCAGGCTGGACTCTTGACCGAAGCCGTCACCAAAAATCCCCACGCAGTGCTGCTGCTGGACGAAATAGAAAAAGCCCACCCGGATCTGTTCAATATTCTGCTCCAGGTGATGGATCACGGCACACTCACCGACAACAATGGCCGCAAAGCCGATTTTCGCAATGTGATCCTGATCATGACCACCAACGCCGGAGCCCAGGATATGGAGCGCAACACCCTGGGTTTTGTCGCCCAGGGACACAAGGGAGACGACCTGAAGGAGATCAAACGACTCTTTTCCCCGGAATTCCGCAACCGGCTGGATGCCATCGTCTCCTTCAACCACCTGGATCGAAGCTCCATCGTGCGGGTGGTGGATAAATGCCTGCTAGTGCTGGAAGCTGACCTGGAGCGCCAAAACGTCTCCCTGGTGGCACACCCTTCAGCTCGGGAGTGGCTGGCAGACAAAGGCCACAACCGGGAGCAGGGAGCCCGACCCATGGAGCGGCTTATCAAAGATAAAATCCGCAGGCCCCTGGCAGACGATATTCTCTTCGGCGTGCTGCGCCAGGGAGGATCGGTTACTATTCGGGAGAAGGATGGCGAGTTGGATCTGGCTTGCCAGGCGACCGCTCCAGCCGGGAAAGAGGCGGTTACTGCCAGCTAGGCGTTGATTCCGTTATCAGTTAAAAAAGGCAAAATCAAAACCGTGGGGGCTCGCCTCCACACCTCCAGGGGTATGTATAGACATACCAAACCAAAATCAGACACATGACAAAATCACAACGTGATTTTGTCGGGATTCCAAAGGGTCTGGACCCTTTGGCGGGTTTGGGCGGAGCCCAAGGTTTTAGGCCGTTGACCTTGTCTTTCCCCCCCGGGGAGTTTGAGGGCGGAGCCCTCAAGGTTTTGGCCTTGTCTTTGACTCTTGGAGGATCTTGTCCGATTTTGGTTTGGATTGACTATAAATCAAGATCAAAAACAAGATCAAAACCGTGGGGGCTCGCCCCCACACCCCCGGGGGGGTGTAAATCAAGATCAAAAGATTAAGATCAAAAGATGTAAATCAAGATCAAGATCAAGATCAAGATCAAAGGACAAACCTTGGGGAGGACGAATCCTCCCCAAACCCCACCTCTTTTTTTTTAATAGTATAAGATCAAAAGCTAACCCCTCTGCCACGTGTGATACTTTTTCAGCCAACTGAGAACCCCCTCAGACACATGGGCCTTTTTCCAATTGCCAGCAACATACTTATTCGCCTCAGCCATCGTCGGATAGATGTGAATGGTGCCTAAAATCTTGTTCAAACCCAAACCATGACGCATCGCCAATACAAACTCCGCAATCAAATCCCCCCCATGCTCCCCAACAATCGTCACACCCAACAATTTATCCCGACCCGGGACCGTCAACACCTTCACCAAACCATGCGCCTCTTCATCCGCAATCGCCCGATCCAAATCATCAATGCCATAAGTAGTGACCTCATAAGCAATCCCCCGCTCCTTGGCCTCAATCTCATTCAACCCCACCCGCGCCACCTCAGGCTCAGTAAAGGTACACCAGGGAATCACCGAATAATCCACCTTGAATTTTTTAAACCGACCAAACAACGCATTCACCGAGGTATACCAAGCCTGATGCGCCGCCGTGTGGGTAAATTGATAGGGGCCAGCCACATCGCCACAAGCATAAATATGAGGAAAACGCGTCGCCAAAAAATCGTTCACCTCCACCGTGCCCTTGGAAGTCACCGGAATACCCAACTCCTCCAAACCAAACCCCGATGTATTGGCACGCCGCCCCATTGCCAGCAACAGCTGATCGAACTCAATGGCAACCTCCTCCCCACCCGCTACGCAAATCAACGTTTTCACCCCATCCACCCATCGAAATGCCTTCGGCGTGTACCCCAAGCGAAGATCAATCCCCTCCCCCCGAAACCGTGCCGCCACCATCTCGGAAATCTCCACATCCTCCCGCACCATCAAACGATCCCGCCGCTGTACTAAAATCACCTCACTCCCCAAGCGGGAAAAAGCCTGAGCCAACTCACAGCCGATAGGGCCGCCACCCATCACGAGCAGTCTCTTGGGTTGCTCCCGAATGTCCCAGATCGTGTCAGAGGTGAGATAGTCCATCTCCTCCAAACCCGGAATGTCCGGCACCAGTGGCCGAGCACCTGTGGCAATCACGATATTACGGGTAGAAAGCGTCTTGCCATTCACTTCCACATGATAAGGAGAGGTAATTCGGGCAGCCCCCTGCAAGCACTCCACCCCGAGTTCGGTATAACGCTCTACCGAATCGTGAGGCTCGATGGTCTTGATCACCCGCTGCACCCGTTCCATCACCTGGACAAAATCAAAATCAACACTCACCGGCTTGAGTCCCAGCTCAGAGGCCCGCTTGGCGTGGGAGAGAAACTTGGCCGTGCGGATAATCGCTTTGGAAGGAACACAACCGGTATTGAGACAATCCCCCCCCATACGGTGCTTTTCAATAAGAGTGACTTCCGCTTTGACCGCCGCCGCGATATAGGAGGTCACAAGCCCTGCTGCGCCTGCCCCAATCACGATCAGATTGCGGTCAAATTTTTTCGGTCGGGAATAGCCTGCCAACACCTTGCGCGCCTGGACCAGGGCGACCATTTTTTTGGCGATCAACGGAAAAATCCCCAACAGCACAAACGATCCCATCAAGGCTGGAGATAAAATACCCGAGATCGAATCAATCTGAGCCAGTTGCGTACCCGCATTCACAAAAACCAGAGTCCCCGGCAGCATGCCGATCTGGCTCACCAAAAAATAGGTCGGAGTCGAAAGGGCCGTCAGCCCCATGGCCAGGTTGATCAGGAAAAAAGGAAAGGCAGGCACCAAACGCAGGGTGAAGAGATAAAAAGCCCCCTCCTTCTGGACCCCCCGATCAATCGCACCGATCCGATTCCCAAAACGAGTGCGAATGGTCTCCCGAAAAAGAAACCGGGAAGCCAGAAAAGCCAGAGTAGCCCCGATGGTGGAGGCAAAAGAGATGAGCACCGTCCCCCATCCAAGACCAAATATCGCCCCACCAATCAAGGTCATGGGCACCGCCCCCGGCAGGGAAAGTCCGGTCACCACCACATAGAGCAAAAAATAGATCCCAGCTGCCTTGAAGGGATGACTTTCATGGAATGCCTCAATGACAGCCCGCTGGGACTTGATGAATTCCAGGTTGAGATAATCCCCCAGCCCAAAAATAAAAAATCCCCCGATCAAACCGAAAATAACAATCAACAAAACAAACTTGGCTTTTTTCATAACCTCTCCGGCTTGTTAAAAAAGCAGTTGGCTGGATGGTGAAGGTATTTCTTGCCAATCCAAAAAAATCAAGCATCACACATCCTCAGACCATTGGGAATCGTTTATTCATAGGCAATCATTCCAATTGAAAATGGCACACATGGAAAAATAGTCATCACTCCTGCGCAAGCGGGAATCCAGAGTAGAGACAGCTTGCGACCTAAAGATGTGTAATCCCCAGAAAAACAGTGTGACTTTTTTTGGAAAAACGCATTGATTTTATCTATCTGTGCGTGTGGCCTACTGGATTCCCGATTACGTGGGAATGACAAGGGAGAGGCCATGCGCATGCCACTTTGGCCTAAAAAACAACACCGGCTCAGAAGCTGGCATGAGGCGTGCGAGAAAAAGATCACCTGGGCATGATTATTTCACGGCTATCGAAAAAATCGGGCTCAATATCCACCCTGCACTGTCAACCAGCCCGATAAAAACCATGTTTGATCTCCCACCCCTCGATTTTCAATCCCTGTCAGACAACCGTTTTTTCCTCATGGGGATGGCGGTGCTGCTGCTTCGGATCAAGAGCTTCTCCTCCAACAATCGCTTTGCCGTAGGGATCATCAATCTGTTTGGCACTTTTTTCCACGAACTCACCCACTGGCTGGTGGGGTGGCTGCTCAATGCCAAACCGGTGGGATTTACCGTCTGGCCCCGACGCAACATCGACGGCGCCATTGTATTGGGAGCGGTAACCCTGATGAACATCCGCTTCTACAATGCCCTGCCCACAGCCCTCTCTCCCCTGCTTCTGCTCCCCTTGGCTTTTGTGGTGGAGGGACGTTTTTTTGATTTTTTTCCTGCCACGTTGCCCGCTCTTTTCGGACTGGTCTTCGCCACCACCTTTCTGCTGGAAAACGCCATCCCCTCCCGAGCCGATTTCAGGATTGCCTTTGGCAACATCTGGGGCCTGCTTTTTTATTTGGCTGTGGGGGTGGGGGTATACGGTTGGCTGACAGGGAAGTGGCCTTGGGGGGGATCGATGCAGAGCTTGACCACTTTTGCCCCCCTCTCCATCCAGTAGATCCAAACCTGACCATCAGATCAATTCGTTTTGGAAGAGATGACCGTTGGCTTAAGCAGGCCATGGATACGGGATGTTTTGACTGGAAATTGAAATGGAAAAGCTGTGGGAGTGGCGACCGGAAGAGAGATGTCTGACAGGAATGGCCAACCTCAAGCTATCAGAAAAGGCCGTCAGACGGAGGGCGTCATAAAAAAATCAGGGTGGATGGAAAACCGGCGAGAAACAGCCTTAACCGCCGGTTTTCCATCTTTCCCAGATCATCTCAAGAAGAGACGAACACACCTTCTCAAGCTATCACATTGAAACAGACAACCAACTACCAACCGCACATCCATTTACGGCGTAATGATCATATCTGTTTCTTCTTCACAGATGTCCCCATCGAAGTTCAGGTAGAGGTAGAGGCCATCCCTGTGGTAACCGTAATCCTCTGCCTTGTATTTTTCAGGATTGGGGTTGTGGGTTTTGAGATATTCCAGAGCCTCCGGAGCACGCATCAGGCCCGGGGTTTGGCTGTAGAGGCTGAGGAATATACTGTCGTGGGCTTCGGTTTCGCTGGCGGGCCAGGGTAGTTTTTCCCGCAGATAGTTGGCCCAGACAAACTCCATGAAATCCACCGCCTTGGGGGTGACACCAATGCGATCATAGATATCCTTGCACTGGGTCTTGCCATCCTTCAGATAGAGGCAGTTTTCCCGTACCCACCGGGAGATGGAACGATATTTATCGTTATGGGCCTCCTCAAACACCACTCCAAAATCCCCGGGATAGGGACCATCTTCGCTGTTGAAGCGGCTATCAGCCAGAGGTTTGCCGTTATTGTCATAGGGCCAAGTGTAAAACTCAGCGATCATGGTGTCCCAAAAGCTGTCCCAGGATGCCTTGTCTTTGAGGTCATCTTTCACTGTGGCGATAAATTTGACTTTCTTCCTTTTTTTATCAGACAGATTCTGAAAACCTTCATAGTTCCACACCGCCGCTCCCAGATGGTGATGGTCGGTGGTATAGAAGGTTTTGTTGCCATCGTCCCCTTTGCGACCGCGCACCAGGGGAATGTGGCGATTGTCTGCATCCAGATAGTCGTTCAGAGCATCCACCATGCTGGAGGCGCTGACGGAAGAGAGCTGCCCTTTGTATTTTTTGTCATGTTTATCAAGATATTTCCGAACTTTACTGTCTACTTTTTTGATTTTGCACTCAACCGCTGCCTTACCGACGGCATATTGAGTCAGGTGAATATCGGTGATCGGGATCGTGCACTCTTTCCCCGTTGTTCCTGTTTTTGGATCGCCGTAATCACTGGTTTTCAAATCTTCACACGCCTTTTTTTTCGCCATGGCGGTGGTTGGAACCAGTGCCAGGCTCAACAAAAACACCCCACACACTATGCTGGTTTTAATTTTTCCATTCATAAACAATCCCCTCCCTCTTGGCTTGATTGAACGGCCTCACCGCTCATCATGGTGCTGTTTCGGCATTGATCACCCCCATCAACCAATCTCGCTGGAAAACAATACAACTGCGCAAAATTGTATACATCCAGTTATGATCGCACAAAAGATGACATAAACCGACACAGAAAAACCAAAAGGATACCTGTTTTCCCGAAAGAGGCAACCTTAAAAATTACCCCATATTGATGGTTATCCCCCTAAAAAACAAACTGATGCAATGGCGTGATTTATCAGGGATCCAGCAAATAGTTGCGTTCGAAGGGAATCTCTTCCCCCCGACCCACTTTAACCGTTAAGTTGAGTTGTAGCTGGAGGGGGCCATGAGAGGGGATTTTCAGCAAGCCACGACCAGCCGCTTCCACCCCATCACCGATGAGTTCGATGGAGTCGAAAACCACATCGCCATAGGAGGCGCGGCTCTGGAGAATCAGATGGTCGAAGGTGGGGGGAGCGGGTTCCTTGTGGGCCAGACGCCAGATATCCCGGAAAGGTTTCAGACCGGGTTGGGGGGTGGGGGTGGAGGTGAGGCCGATATCCTCCAAGGTGAGATCAAGGGTGGTTTCAGGGCGGCTGAGACTCCCGGCAGCTTTGGCCTTGGAATGGTCAGGCATTTTGCCGGTGGCCTTCAACCGTTTGGCGTAGCCGCCCCGCACATAAGGTTCTTCTATTTCCACCCGCCCCAGCTTGGGTGTGCCGTTGGCAGAGAGGGTTTTGAAGCCCATATCCGGGGAGAGTCTCGCCTCTGAGGTGGGAGAACGGGGCAAAACAACGCTCAATGATTTCGACTGCAACCACCAGAGCCCCCCATCCTGCTCAAAATAACCGGAAAGCGCTTGAATCCCCCCTTCAGGCACCCGCACCTCCCCGGCCTGAAACTGAACCTTGCCGGGCAAAACAGTAATATCCGTCTCTTTGAGGGCCAGATCGTTGATATCGAGGCGGGTATTGGCCAATCCCGGCAGCCGATCCCACAGCGCCGCCAAAATCGCCACCCGCTTGGGATTGCCGTGAAATTCTCGAATGTGCAGCTCGGCAAAGAGGGGGGAGAGTGAACGCAGAACCAGCTTGCCCAACAGGGTGATATCCGCTTCCACCCGATTGAACTGCTTGACCATCAACTCGGAGCGGGGAATGGGGGATGGCTCGGAACCGAAGGCCAACACCCTTCCGGCTCCGATCAAAACCAGAGAAACCGCCATCAGTCGCCACCAATAGCGCTGTTGGAATCTCGGTTTCATAACCGGACTTCCCCCCTTGCCTGTTTTTGAATGAATCACGCCCGATAGCCTGAGGCAAAAAGATCCCAGCCACAGACTATCGAGCATTTCTCATTCACAAAACATGCCACAATCCGAAAAACACACCTCCTTTGTCTCTTTATTCCGATTTATTGTCCCAAAAAATCACGCTTTACGGGCATTCAGATAGGCCTGCTCTGATACCGCATGCCAGGAGACCGCCTGATCCCGGAATTTTTTGAATGATTCGTAGACCTCCTTGGAGAGAGGATCCTTGCCGGCAATCTCGGCGACCACCTCATCGGAGAGGGATTTCAACTTGGAGATCACCTCATCAGGGAAACGGCGCAGGTCCACCTTGTGGGTATCCACCAAAATGGAGAGGGCGTTGTTGTTGCGGGCGGTAAAGTCAGCCAACATATCCTGGTTGGCCACCTTACAGGCGTTCAAGACGATGGATTGCAGATCTTTCGGCAGGGCGTGGAGGGCCTTTTTGTTGATCATGCACTCCAGGGTGGTGCCGGGCTCGTGCCAGCCGGGAAAGTAGTAATATTTGGCGGCCTTGTGGAGACCGAAAGCCAGGTCATTATAGGGGCCGACCCATTCGGTGGCGTCGATGGAGCCCGATTGCAGGGAAGGAAAAATTTCCCCGCCCGGGAGGCTGACAGGCGTCCCCCCAGCGCGTTTGAGCACCTCCCCCCCCAGCCCCGGAATACGCATTTTGAGGCCTTTGAGGTCATCAACAGTGTTGATCTGCTTGTTAAACCATCCCCCCATCTGCACGCCGGTATTGCCGATGGCGGTGGGCACCATGCCGAACTGATCGTAGAGCTTGCTCCAGAGTTCCATGCCGCCGCCGTGATAGAGCCAGCCGTTCATCTCCTGGGCGGTCAAGCCAAAGGGCACTGCTGCAAAAAACTGGGTGGCAGGGTGCTTGCCCTTCCAATAATAGGCTGCGCCATGACCCATTTGGGCGGTGCCCCGGGAGACCGCATCGAACACCTCAAAAGCCCCCACCAGCTCCTTGGCGCCATAGACCTTGACCTTCAAACGGCCACCGCTCATCTCACCGATGGTTTTGGCTAAAAAGTTGGCCCCCATTCCCAAACCAGGAAAGTTTTTCGGCCAGGTGGTGACCATTTTCCAACGAATTTTTTTGCCGGCAATAGCGATGTTGGGTGCAGAAACAGCCGCAGCAGCAGCCCCGGTGGCGGCAACAGCGCCCTTTAAAAATCCACGACGGGTTTTAGGCTCGGCAGTTGACTCTTTTTTGCTCATTATTTCCCTCCAAACAATGAATGAAAGGCATCGCACACGGGGCTCCCCTCCTCTCCCCTCGATTCGGCACGATTCCCATTTTTTAAACAGGATCAGGGTAATTCATCCCACTAGCGCACCAGGATAAAAAACCCCTCCCCCCCGCGTTCGATGTTCAGCAACATTTTATGCTTTTTCTTGCGTACCGCACGGGAAAGCTCCTTGAAGGTTTTCACCGGGATGCGGTTGGCGGAAATAATCCGGTCTCCCGGGCGCAATCCCGTTTGCCAGGCAGGGCTCTCCCGCTCCAAATCGACAATGCTGATACCGGTAGCGCCATCTTCATCCGGAATTTCCAGAAGTGCCCCTTCCAAACGGGGATCCACCTCCGAGCCATCCAGGCGCAACTGTTCAGGCTCCGCCACATGGGCATTCACCCGCTTGGTGCGGCCATCCCGGATAAACTCGATTTTGACCTGCTCACCAATCCGGGCAAGCCCGATGAGGTTTCTCAGATCAGAGACCCCATCGATCTTTTTACCGTTGGCTTTGGTGATCACATCCCCGGCTTTAAGCCCGGCCCGCTCAGCAGCAGTCCCTGGAGTGACCCGGGTAATCACCGCCCCCTTGGTGTCGTTATGAATACCGAAGGCAAGGGCCAACTCCGGGGTCAGGCTCTGGGCTTGCACCCCCAGCAATCCCCGGCGCACCTCGCCATATTCCACCAGCTGGGACATCACCCGCTGGGCCATATCCACCGGGATGGCAAAGCCGATGCCGACATTCCCCCCCCCCTTGGCCAGGATGGCGGTATTGATTCCCACCAGCTTGCCGTCGAGATCCACCAGCGCCCCACCGGAGTTGCCGGGGTTGATGGAGGCGTCGGTCTGGATAAAATCTTCATACCCTTCGATACCGAGCCCCGT
Source organism: Magnetococcales bacterium (assembly GCA_015232395.1). Taxonomy (NCBI): domain Bacteria; kingdom Pseudomonadati; phylum Pseudomonadota; class Magnetococcia; order Magnetococcales; species Magnetococcales bacterium. The sequence continues at coordinate 45,919 of JADFZT010000025.1, forward strand.
GCGCCCCAACGCACTGATGATACCGGAGGTGACGGTTTGACCCAGACCAAAGGGATTGCCGATGGCGACCACAAAGTCTCCCACCCGCAGATCGTCCGAATCTCCCATTTCGATCTCTTGCAAGCCCTTGGCGGGGACTCGTATGACTGCAATATCGGTTTCCGGATCAACCCCCACCAGGTGGGCGCTGAGAATTTTGCCATCCTGGGAGGTGACGGTAATCTGGTCGGCATCTTTGATGACGTGGTGGTTGGTGAGGATAAATCCTTTGCGGGCATCCACTACTACCCCTGAGCCCAGGCTTCGTTCCACCTTGTCCTTTTGTCGGCCCTGGCGGGGAAATTCAAAAAAACGACGGAAGAAGGGATCGGAGAGGATGGGGTGTTCCGGGGTTTCGATGGTGGTGGAGGTGGCGATATTGACCACCGATGGAATGACTTTTTCCACCATGGGAGCGAGGCTGGGCAGGCGTTTACCCCCCACAGCCATGGGCAGCCCGGCTGTAGCGGCCACAGCGACAAACAGAATGAAAATGCTCCCAATCCAGACGCTTTTTTTCCAAGCTCGGTTCATTTTATGCCTCACGTAGTGGTGCAACCTGGCCGCTCTCCCGATAGCGGACATAATCGGCCAAAATCAATCCATGATCAAATGCCAGGGTGACGGGGATTTTTTTTGGATCGACGATCATGACATTTTTGGCGTCGTCAGCGGCGACCGGATCCCCATGGGCTTCGGCGATGTAGACCGGGGTGGTGGTGTGCATGCGGGGATCCCGGTTGGGATCGGAATAGACCCCGAGCAAGGTCTTGAGCTTGACCTTGAGCCCAGTCTCCTCCAGCGCCTCCCGAACCGCCGCCACCTCCACCCGCTCCCCCCGATCCACAAATCCCCCAGGCAGCGCCCAGCCAGGGGGCGGATTTTTCCGCTCAATCAAGACGATTGGACGGTTGGGGTGGTCCAAAAGTTCAATGATGATGTCAGCGGTGAGGAAGGGGGTTTCGGGGATCCAGGCCATGGGGATTCCTTATGGATGATTGTCCAGTGTGGAAAGCAATTGTTGTGATGCTTGGTTTCCAGGAGATGAGGGCGAGACATAACACACTTTGGCGTCAGAGATGACCTGATCCCGGAAACGGGCGCTCAAAAAGCCGGGGGTGTTGAGATCGACCTTGCGGCCTAGAAGGTTGGAGAGTTCCATTTCCATGGTGAAAAAGGCGAGGCCTGGGGTATGGCCGGGTTGGAACTCCACCAAAACGTCGATATCGCTATCAGGGCCGAATTCATCCCCCAGGATGGAGCCGAAGAGGGAGAGGCGTTGGATATGGTGGCGTTGGCAAAAATGGCTAATCTGCTCTTCGATGAGATTGATGCCGTGGAAAATCGCCATGATTCAACCTCCCTGCCCAAAACGATATTTACCCTTCAAACACCTCTCGAAAAGCCGCCAGATAGCGCTCTTCCAGCTCTTCCCGGGTGATATCGACCCCGAGCTTTGCCAGGGATGTCACCGGGCGGCCTTGGAGCCCGCAAGGAATGATGCCATCGAAGTGGCTTAAATCCGGGTCCCGGTTGAGAGCTACCCCATGATAGGCCACTCCCCTGGTGATGCGCACCCCCAATGCCGCGATTTTGGCTCGGTCCACCCACACACCGGGGTTGTCGGGTTCTCTGGTTGCTGTGATTCCGAGGCTGGAGAGGGTTTTCAGGATCGACTCTTCCAGCCGGGTGACGTGCTTTCGCACCATACGGCTGTGGGGCCGCAAATCCCACACCACATAGGCGATCATCTGCCCGGGCCCATGGTAGGTCACACGCCCCCCCCGATCGGTTTCAACCAGGGGGATTTTTTCCCGGGTGGAATCATCCAACACCTCCTCCACCTTCCCCGATCTCCCCAGGGTATAGACGGGCGAGTGTTCCAACAGATAGAGGGTATGCCCCGCCCTCCCGGCAACCACCTCCCCCACCCGCTTCTGCTGCATCTCCCAAGCGGCTTCATAGTCGATCCGGTGGTGGCGGATAATCTCGAAGGATAGTGCTGCTTGGGTCACCCTTCCTCCAGTTCGGCCAGTCGCTTGCGAGCCTCCTCAGCCCATTTCCGATGCTCCGCTTGTTGCGGATAGCTTTCAGCCAATTTTTCCCACAGTTGCAGGGATTCCTGGAAATATTCTCTGGCAGCCGCTGTTTTCCCCAATGATTTGGCAGAATCAGCACACTTCCAGTTGGATGTTGCCACTCCCCACAAGGCTTGCGGAGTATCGCCTAAATTGGTGTGTAGTCGGCCAAAAACTTCCAGCGACCTGCCAAACATCTCTTCAGCACCCTCTAGTTGCCCCAAAGCCTGGCGGATATCGCCCACCTTTTCCAGTGAAACAGCCAGATCCCGCAAAGCCTGTGGAGATTCACCCACGCTTTGAAGCAGGCGGCGGCTAATTTCCAAGGACTCCCCAAAGGCTTTCTCCGCCCCTTCCAGTTCTCCCAATTGTTCCTGGATTGCCCCCGCCTTGTTGAGGGAGATACTCAGATCACGCAAGGCTTCCGGGGTTTCGGTTTTCGCAGCAGCTCTGGCCAGCTCCAGAACCCTTTCGGCAATCTCCTTCCCCCTTTCCCCTTGACCCATTTCGAGAGTGACATCCACCGCATGAAAACCCGCCTGAATCACCCCGGGACCGCTGCGATCCTTCACCCGCTGCCACTCCCGGAGCATCGCTTCAGCCAGTTCCGGATGGAAAATGGTAGGTTCCTTCCCAGGATCACGACTCCCCACATCAAAAAATTGGGCTGGGGGCGTGGTGGAGAGGAGGCTGGAATCGAGGATAAAATTGTGGGTGCGGACCGACCAAAAGTCCGGGGCTATTTCGCGGATGTGGGGGCGGTAATCACCGGGAAGAACCAGGATAAATGGACGGGAGAGACGGCTGCGCAGGAGATCCCGCTGGAGGTTTAAGCGGTGGAGAAGGGCCACACGGGCTTTTTCCCAGCTATCCCGGTCGGTTTCATCCCCCCTTTCCCAAAACTCCACCCAGAGAGGAGCGCGCATCTCCCGCAACCCCGGTTTTTCTTCCCGAATCAGGGCGAGGAGGTGATCAGGCAGATCCAGGGGCTCTTCGGTGCGCACCGGTTGCAGCCGGTTTACCTGAAACTGAAGCTGCAACTCCAGCCGCTCACGAAAAAGATTGATCAAGCCGGGAAAAGAAGAAAAAATAACGAAAAGACCAAACCCTCCAGAGAATTGCATATGGGTGGAAAAACGGGTCCAGATCTCCTCCCCCTCCTCGGTCAGGTGTAGGGTCTCAGCCACCCCCCTCCCCCTCGGCTGCCTTTTTGCGCTCCCTCTCCTGTTCGATCTCAATCATCTCCAGGATTTCATTTTTCAGCAGTGGATGCACATCATACCAGCTGTCCCCATTGCGATAGTTGAGAACGAGCTTGGTGTCGAAAAAACGAGCCAGATCAAACAGACTTTCAAGCTCGTTCAACTCCGCCTTTTTGGTTTCAATGATGCCCCATAGCCACCAGGCATCTTGCTTGGCAATGGGGAGCATGCCCGCCTTCAGATCCACTTCAGCGGATTTGATGATGGAATCCCCAACCGGGAGTTCCACTTTTTTGCGGCTGGCAACGGTGATCAAGACGTGTTGGATCAAGCGGAAAAAATCCCGCAAATCCCCACCCGATGAGACCGCTAATCGTCCCAACCCTTCCGGAGTAAATATTTTTTGCCAGCCGGAAAGTCGTTTGTCGACGATTTTCCGCATGATCTCCACCCCACCCTCATCCACTCCCCCATTCCGCAAGGAAACATGGACGCTGGGTAATCTATTCAGGGTCGCCCCTGCCAACAGTCCAGCGAGATTGGGAACCAGCGAGGGAAGATAAGGGGGAATGGTGTAGAGGATGCTCAGTTTGGGAATCATCAGGGATTTGGAGTGACCGGAAAAAAGGTCGGCCACCGAATGATAGATCTTGAGTGCGTTCTCCCTGCTGCCCGATCCCATTTTTTCCAGGGAATCCACCAGCACCACCACTTTTTTGTCCGGGTCGTTGCGCTCAAAACGCACCCGGTCCACCATCTTGGCCGCAAAAGCCCAAGCTTGGTTTTTTACCAGTTCGGAATAGGGTCCCAATTTTTCCCTGAGTTTGTCTTTAAAATCGTGATTTTCCTTCAAAGCCAGCCGAAGATTGTCGCCACCAACCTTCAAAGAGGCGTGATCGAGTTTAATCTCCTGGCTTAAAAATTGGGTCGTGCGTTCCCAATAGCTGGTTTCGGTTTCATCCACCTTGAAACGTTTGTTGACCTCATCATTGAAAGCCCCCATCAGGGTGATCATAAAATCCCCCTCTTCGACGGGCTGGGTGGTGTTCAGATAATCTTCCAGATCGCACAAAAAAACCTCACACCCCTGCTCCTCCAACAACCCCTTGAGTCGTCGCAGTTCCGTGCTTTTGCCGCTTCCCCGTTGACCAAAAAGAAGATCGACGCTGGCAGATGCCTGCATGCTGATGTTGGCCACCAGCCTTTGGATCGGGTCGTCATCAAACCGTTTGTGGATGGGGACGTATACGGGATCCTTCGGCTCCAGAGGCCGGTCATCAAGTGCACGGAAAAATTTTTTCAGCTCCAGTTTATCTTCCGGGGTCATGGCGTGCTGGCTTCCCTGGTGGCGTTACTGATAGCGGTCAAAGGGCGATCTTGGTTGGGCATATGCCAATGATACCTACAATATAGTGCCATTTTCTGATTTTTCCACCCTCACACCCCTCTCTTCCACTTTGAGGGAAGAGCGGGCCAGTGGGTGGCTTTCCACCTGGGTGAAATGCATCTTCCGAGCCAGCTCTCCCAGCTCTTCAAACTCTTCCGGCTTCCAGTAGCGAATCACCGGATGGTGGCTGGAACTGGGAGCCAAGTATTGACCGATGGTGAGGGATTGTACACGAGCCTCTCGCAAATCCCTCAACACCCCTTCCACCTCCTCCCGACTCTCCCCCAACCCCAGCATGATGCCGGATTTGGTGATAACCTGATCGGAAAGCTCCGCCGCCTGCTTCAACACCCCCAATGAATATTCATAATCCGCTGCCGGACGCACATGGGCATAGAGCCGGGGAACGGTTTCGACGTTGTGGTTGAAAATCGTCGGTGCTGCCGCAACCACCCGCTCAAGCGCTCCCGCCTTACCTCTAAAGTCAGGGGTCAGCACCTCCACGCTGGGGGCGGGTTCAAGGGTGGCCAGTTTTTCCAGACACGCGACAAATTGACCCGCCCCCCCATCAGCCAGATCATCCCGATCCACCGAAGTGATCACCACATGTTTCAGCTTCAGGATTCGAACCGCCCGCAAAAGCCGCTCAGGTTCATCCGGATCAACGGGTAGGGGCTTGCCGGTGGTGACATCACAAAAGGCGCAATTACGGGTGCAGACTGAACCCAAAATCATGAAAGCCGCATGCCCCCCCTGCCAGCACGCACCAATATTGGGGCAGGTCGCTTCGCTACAGACCGTATTGAGCTGATGTTTTTTCAGCAGCCCCCGCATGGTGAGATATTCTTTGGAGGCGGGAAGGGGAACCTTGAGCCAGCGGGGTTTTCTGCCGGTGACCCCAACCACTCACCGCTCCCGGGGATTGATGCGGGTGAAAAACTTTCGGCGGATTTTGGCGTTAAAGGCTTCCCACTTCACCTTGGCCAGCTCCGGGTCGTCCTCCCCGGAGAGAAAGCCCAAGGGAATCTCAAACCCCCCCGCCATCGCCTTCCCTCCCCCATAAAAATGCCCATCCTCAGCCTTGCCCAGGGTCTCCTTGAGGAAGGAGTCCGGCCCCAGGGTGTGCTTGATGGTTCTGAGAGAGCCCTGAATCGACTCCCCCCGGCGCTCGTGGCTGACGATGCCGTAGACCACCACCGTGTGGACATTTTCCTCCGTGAGCAAAAAATCTGCCGCCTGGGGAATGGCGTCCCGCTCTTCGGATCTTAAAAACCCCACCCCAGCCAGACAAAAACCATCCCGCACCATCCGATCCTTCAAGGCAGTACGAATCACCTCCATCACCCGATGGCTGCGCTGCTGGTGGAGAATTTCCACCAAAAGATCGTTATCGGAAAAAGGCTGCAGATAAGCCGCCGAGTTAAAATCCAACGCCTGGGCGTGGATCATGGAACCGGTATCGGAAAGAATGCCATGCATGAGAGCGGTAGCCAGACGCCGATGCTCAGAGCGACCCGGGCGCAGGGTGAGAATGCCGCTGGCGAGATAATCAGCAAAGATAGCCGCACAGGAGCCGGTGGTGCGCAAATCCTTGAACTGGGGAACCAGGCGCTCCTGATCGACGTGATGATCCACCATCACCGTAATCGGCACCTCAGCCCGCTCCACGGCATCGGTCAGGTTGGAGGTGGTGCCCTGGTTATCCACAAACACCGATCCCTGGTAGCGATCTTTGGGAATATCATCTCGCTGCCAGCGAACGATGTTGATGTCGAGCAGGTGAATCAGGGCGATATTTTCCTGATGGCTGATGCGACCACCATAGAGCAGATCGGTCTCAATGCCGAATTGATCGCTGATCAGGCGATAGGCAAAGGCGCAGGAGATGGCGTCCGGATCAGGAAAATCCTGAATGATAACAGCATGGCGCTCCCCATCCCGATCCTTGAGGAGGTTGTATAGCTCCAGGGTCTTTTCGTTCTTGATTTCACTCTCCACAGCCGATCCCTTTCCCAACGCCAAAGATGCAACCTGCTTCGATAGATGAAACCCACCTCAAAAGTTTACAAAAATTCCGCCCCCAGCACCAGACACGCACGCCAACTTGACGAAAATGGGTTTACACCGGCACCATGATGAAACATTTTGTCGGTTTTTCCTACTTATCAATTGTCCATCACCTAGGGAAGGAGGGTTTTCATGGCCGAGGTCAAGGCACGGGTCAAGCTGATTGAAGGCATTCAAATGTTGGGAGAGTCGGGCTCCGGGCACACCGTGGTGATGGATGCCGGAGAGGCGGTCGGCGGGCGCAACATGGGGGTGAGACCCATGGAGTTGCTGCTCATCGGCATGGGAGGCTGCGCTTCCATCGATGTACTCTCCATCCTCAGAAAAGGCCGCCATCAGGTTAACGACTGCGAGGTGGCCATCACAGGCATCCGGGCTGAAACCGAACCCAAGGTCTATGTAGAGATCGAAGCGCACTTTATCGTCACCGGAATGAATCTTCCCGAAAAGGCTGTTATTCGCGCCATCGACCTCTCCAAGGAAAAATATTGCTCCGCCTCCATCATGCTGGGCAAAACCGCCAAGCTCAAAACCACCTTCGAGATCGTCGAAGGTTAATTTATCCATATGCACCCCCTGGAGTATCCGCACCATGATGCCAGCTCGCCGTCTTGTCACCCTCGCATTTTTTTTCCTACTCTCCTTAACCCTGACACCCGGCCAAGCCCTGGCGTTGGATCTGGTGGAAGGGAAACATTATGAGGTGATTGCCGCCCCCATCACCCCCAAAGGGAGTAAGCCGGAGGTGGTGGAGGTGTTTAACTTTAAATGTCCCCACTGCTTCAAACTCCACCCCCATATGACCAAATGGGCCTCGAAAAACCACGACAAATATGACATCAAAGCCCTGCCCATCTATTGGGGCAAGCAGACCGATGCCCCGGTGCGGGCCTACTATGCCGGGCTCTTCCTGAAAAAGGGGGAAGCGATGAAAAACGGCATCTTCCGGACCCAATTTAAGGATCAGGGCAACATTGAAGATATCGAAGAGCTGGCCTTTGTGGCAGAAGAAGCAGGGCTGGATCCGGTCAAGTTCAAAAAGCAGATGCGCGCCTTTGGAGTGACCGCCAAAGTCTCCCAAGCCAAATCCCTGCAACGCTCCTTCGGGGTCAACTCCACCCCCACCATTGTCATCAATGGCCGCTACAAAATTCATCCCGGCAAGCACGCCAAGGGTGATATGAAGCGGCTCTTTCAGATCGTGGAGGAACTGGCTGCCCGATGAATATTCTGGTCCCGGTCAAAACAGTCCCGGACCCGGCCTCCCCGGTCAGAATCAAAGCCGATGGCTCCGGGGTTGATCTTGACGGGGTCAAAGAAATCATCAACCCCTTCGATGAGATCGCTCTGGAGGCGGGGATTCGCCTGAAGGAAGCTGGTGTTGCCCGCCAAGTGGAAGCGATTTCGGTGGGGCCTGAGGGGTGGCTTGACGGCTTGCGAACTGCCCTTGCGTTGGGAGCGGATCGGGGGATTTTGGTGGAAGCACCTGGGGGATTGGAGCCTCTGCTCGTAGCCCATGCTCTGGCCGCACGGGTCAGGCAATCCCCGGTGGATCTGATCCTCACCGGCAGGCAATCGGTGGATGGGGATCATAATCAGGTAGGGCAGCTTTTGGCGGGATTGCTCGGCTGGGGGCAAGCCACCTTTGCCTCATCCATTGAGATCACCAACCACGAAGCAGTGGTCACCCGAGAGGTGGATGGGGGGCTTGAGCAGGTTGCGGTCACCCTCCCGGCGGTTATCACAGTGGATCTGCGTTTAAATGAACCCCGCTATCCATCCCTACCCAACATTATGAAAGCCCGAAAAAAACCTCTGGAGCGGATTCCTCTTGCCGAACTGGGGATCAACGCCACCCCCCGGCTCAAAACCCTGGAGATCCACCCCCCTCCCCCCCGCAAACCGGGTGTTCGGGTGGGGAGTGTTCGGGAATTAGCGGAGCAGCTTAAGATGATTGGCGTGCAAGGGTTGATGGGATGAAAAGCCGGGTGCTGGTGGTTTCAGATCAGGAAGGTCTTGATCTTAAGGCTGGGGTGGCCAATGCCGTGGCGGCTGGAGCGCTGCTGGGAGAAGTGACGCTGTTGCTGATAGGGAGGGTGTGTCAGCAAGCTATCCAGCAAGCTTCGGAGTTGGCTGGTGTTTCAGAACTGCTCCTGACCGGTTTTTCTGATAGCCGGGAGATCCCGGGGAGTGAAAGTTTGGCAGCTGGAATCGTCAACCTGATGGAGGGTTACAGCCATCTGCTCATGCCTGCCTCCTCCTTTGGTCGGGATATACTGCCTCGGGTGGCGGGTTTGATGGATCAACCACCGGTGACGGAGGTGGTGGGAATTCGGGACGACCACACCTTTATTCGTCCCCTCCACGCTGGTAATGCCTTGGCGACGGTGCAGCTTTCCGAGCTACCAGCCCTCCTCACCATTCGCACCACCGCCTTTGCCCCAGCCTCAACCAGCCCCACACCAGCCCCCATCCGGAAAATCACCCTCAACATTCCCCAAGAAAGCCATGGGCTCTCCCGACGCTTAGGGTTTACCCCCTCTCCCGGCGAACGCCCGGACCTCAACACGGCCCGCATCGTGGTGGCGGGGGGGCAAGGAGTAGCGGAGGCTGGTAGCTTTGAGTTGATCGAAGCGGTGGCGGATGGTTTGGGAGGAGCGGTGGGGGCGACGAGAGCGGCGGTGGATGGGGGGCTTGCTCCCAACGACTGGCAGATTGGTCAAACCGGCAGAATCATCGGGCCGGATATTTATATCGGGGCGGGTATTTCCGGGGCGATTCAACACCTGGCCGGAATCAAGGATGCCCGCTGCATTGTTGCCATCAACAGCGACCCCACCGCTCCCCTCCATTCGGTAGCAGATGTGAGCCTCACCATGGATCTCTTCGAAGCCCTACCCGCATTGATGGAAGCGTTGGATCGGCCCCTCGACTGATTCCCCGTTGATGCGGGAGATTATTTCTGACTTTCCGGAGCTTTCGCCCCCCCTTTCAGTTGCCTGGAACCAACAAACTGAAGTTTCACCGATTCATGTAGCTTTGGATCATGCGGCCAAGCCCAACAACACGGATACCAAAGGATTTCGTGA